>NZ_CAWUDN010000048.1:0-57036 GCF_963920915.1 Nostoc sp. PCC 9305 | reverse complement strand
TATCAACATCAATGCTACAACACTGTCACTCACTGATGGCGCTCAACTGCTAACCATTACTCGTGGTGCATCTGCTACCCAACCAGCAGGAAGAGGGGATGCAGGCAATGTCAATGTTTTTGTAACAAGTGCTGTTGATATTGCTGGGGAGAAAAACGATTTTTCCAGTGGGATTCGCAGCAATGTGGAAACGGGGACTGTTGGAAATGGCGGTAGCATTACCATCGATTCTGGTGACTTTTCATTAGGAGATGGCGCTTTTCTTTCAGCCTCAACTTCAGGAGTGGGGAATGCGGGGAATGTGACAGTGAGTGCAAAAAATGCTGTTGACCTTGCAAATAGTGGCATTTTCAGCGCAGTGTCAGCAGGAGGCGTAGGTAAAGGAGGCAATATCAACATCAATGCTACAACACTGTCACTCACTGATGGCGCTCAACTGCTAACCATTACTCGTGGTGCATCTGCTACCCAACCAGCAGGAAGAGGGGATGCAGGCAATGTCAATGTTTTTGTAACAAGTGCTGTTGATATTGCTGGGGAGAAAAACGGTTTTCCTAGTGGGATTCGCAGCAATGTGGAAACGGGGACTGTTGGGAATGGCGGTAGCATTACCATCGATTCTGGTGACTTTTCATTACGAGATGGCACTCAACTTATTGCCTCAACTTCAGCAGTGGGGAATGCAGGGAATATTCGCATCAATGCAAAAGATACAATAACTGTTTCTAGAAGTAATCAACAGAGCAAATTTTCTAGTGGTTTATTCACATTTACTGATTTTAATTCCACTGGCATTGGTGGCGATATTACCATAAACACCAATATCTTTCGCATCTCCGACGGTGCATTACTGGATGCACGCACTAGAAATAATCAAAAGGGTGGCGATATTACGGTAAATGCAAATATTTTTGAAGCACTCAACCGCGGACAACTCACCACCACTACCTCAAGCAATGGACGTGCAGGTAAAATAACTGTCAATGCTACTGATAAGGTCATAATTAGTAGTAGTGACTTTAGTTATGATGACCGAGTTACTAACTTTCCTGACAACGTACTAAATATCGGTGCTAACAGTGGCTTATTTGTCAGTTCCACTGGTTCAGGAATCACAGGCGACATCGAAATAAACTCACCCAAAATTACCTTAGATAACCAAGGTAAACTCAACGCCGAATCTGCATCTGGTAACGGTGGTAACATCAACCTCAACAGCGACTTACTCTTACTCCGTCGCAATAGTCAGATATCCACTGACGCAGGTACAGACAAATTAGGTGGCAATGGCGGTAATATCAATATCAACTCAAAATTTATCGTTGCAGTTCCCAAAGAAAATAGCGATATCAGCGCTAACGCCTTCACTGGAACTGGTGGTAGAGTTGACATTACAACTAACGGTATTTTCGGTATTCTGCCGCAAAAACGCCCAACCGAAAACAGTGACATTACAGCGAGTTCAGAATTGGGGGTGAGTGGCGAAGTAACTATCAACACTCCAGATACTGACCCCAGTCGCGGCTTAATTCAACTACCCTCCAACCTCGTGGATGTATCCCAACAAATTGCCCAAGGTTGCACTTCCAGAGAAAGACAAAATGCCAGTCGTTTTATCGCTACCGGACGCGGTGGATTACCCCAAAGTCCTAACGAACCGTTGCGGGGACGAACAGTGATTACTAGTTGGGTAGATTTGCCCGTCCAGGCAACAGCCATCACGAATAAATTATCTACTGCATCTATGACCAAATCTAGCGATCGCATTGTCGAGGCTCAAGGATGGATTGTCGATGCTAATGGTAATATTATGCTTGTGGCTCAATCTCCTCAAAGTTTTTCTATTCCCTCTGCCATGTCTTGTAGTCAATAATTCGTTACTCCAATCGGACGAGGAATTACGATGAAACCCAAGAGCAATCAAAACAATCAGATGCATTACCTAATTTTAAGTTTTAAAAAGTTTACTCCGATCTAGTGAAAATATCTGCTGAAATTAATTGTAGAAAAATTGATCGGGACGGATAGCTGAAAACCCTTGAAGATGTGGCTCAAAGCTGTGGCGTAAGAAAATTGCATATTCACAGGTAGGAAATGAGCAAGCGAGGCTGGTTCTGATATGACAACCTGTAAAGATAGGAATTGGCACTCAGATTTATTAGAAGTTTTTGGGATTATTGGAGTGCTTGCTCACGGCATATTTTGTTCTGAAAATCACGCCTTAGCCCAGATTACGCCTGATGGAACATTGGATAATAACTCTTCAACGATCGCTCCCAATGTCAATATTAAAGGTAATGCTGCTGACCGGATTGATGGTGGAGCAACTCGCGGTGCAAACCTGTTCCATAGTTTCCAGGAATTCAATGTCGGAGAATCCCAACGTGTTTATTTTGCCAATCCCACGGGAATCTCCAATATTCTCACACGGGTGACGGGAAGTAATATCTCCAATATTCTCGGCACATTGGGGGTAGATGGTGGTGCAAATTTGTTTTTGATCAATCCCAATGGTATTTTATTTGGCAATAATGCACGGCTGGATGTGGCGGGTTCCTTTGTAGGGACTACGGCGAATTCTTTTGTGTTTGGCAATGGCTTGGAATTTAGTGCAACTAATCCTCAGACTCCTTCTTCATTACTAACAGTTAATCCTTCCGCTTTACTATTCAATCAACTTCAGGTTGGCAGAATTGAAAATAGGTCAATTGCACCAGCAGGAGATAATATCTTTGGTCTACGAGTACCAGATGGTCAGAGTTTACTATTAGTGGGTGGAGAAATTGCCATCAACGGAGGTAAATTGAATGCTCCGGGTGGGCGAGTGGAATTGGCAGGAATTGCAGGTGAGGGGACAGTCGGACTGAATGTGGATGGTAATAATTTGAGTTTGATTGTTCCTGATAATGTAGCTAAAGCCGATATCTCACTCAGTAATCAAGCTTTGGTTAGTACCAGTGGCGAAGGTGGCGGCGCTATTCAGGTGTGGGGTAAAGGAGTTACAGTCAATGGAGGTTCCCAGATTGAAGCCAGCACTTTAGGAGCATTACCTGGAAAAGGATTGAGTGTAAATGCTTCCGAATCAGTGCAAGTCGTTGGAGAATCACCTACTGGAATTCGTAGCGGTTTATTTGCTGAAAGTTTTGGGACAGGAGATGCAGGAGACCTGACAATTAACACCAGACAGTTACAAATCTTAGCAGGAAGCAAGATTTCATCTAGTACAACGAATGCAGGTGTGGCAGGAAATTTGACCGTGAATGCCTCAGAATCAGTGCAACTAATTGGGATTCCAGATAATCCGAATTTAGGCTCTAGTGGTATATTTGCTGCATCTAATGGAGTGGGAAACGCCGGGGACATCACGATTAACACTAGACAGTTACTCATCCAAAATGGAGCCGGAATCACAACTGATAACGAAGGTAAAGGGGTTGGAGGGAGTATAACAGTAAATGCCGAATCAGTGCAGCTAGTCGGTACTGCGATTCTGCCACAGTTTCCTAATAGATGGTATCCTAGCAAAATAAGTTCTAACGCTTATAGCACAGGGCCCGCAGGAAAGATTACGATTAATACCAATCAGTTGTTAATCCAAGATGGAGCAGCGATTTCAGCTCGAACTAGCGGTAGTGGGGCTGGAGGAAGTTTGACGGTAAATGCCTCCCAATCAGTTAAACTGATAGGATTTGCTACTAATAGTAATAGTCTATTTCCCTTTCCCAGCAGCTTGTTGACTCAAACACAAAGTACAGGAACAGCTGGAGATTTGGTAATTAACACCAATCAGTTGATTGTCCGAGAAGGACAACTATCTGCCAGTACTTTTGCACAAGGGAATGCTGGCAATATAAACATTGAAACTGTCACGATGAATATCATTGATAGTCAAGTGGGAAGCAGTGTTTACCGTAAAGGGTTTGCAGGAAATTTGACTATTCACGCTGCCGAGTCAGTGGAAATCAGTGGAAAAATCAAATCGTTTACATCTAATCTTGAAAATCCTGCTGGCTTATTCGCTCAGGTCAACCCTAGAGGTGAGGGTCGCGGTGGCAACTTGACTATTGAGACAAAACGCTTGAGTGTCAGTCATGGAGGCAGAGTGCAAGTCGCTACTTTTGGTCAAGGAGACGCTGGTAATCTCACAATTCGTGCTTCTGAAGTAGAGGTATTTGATACACCTGTTGATAACCTCTTTGCTACAGGGATCAATGCAGGTATTGAAGTAGACGCAGATGAAAGAACAGTTATTCCACCCAGAGGCAACGGTGGCGATTTAACAATCGAAACCGATCGCTTAAGTGTGAGAGGTGGTGCAATAATATCAGTTCGCACTGCTGGAGTGGGCAATGCAGGTAGATTGCGAATTCATGCGTCGAAATCTGTGGAAGTCGTTGGAAAATCACCAAATGGTAACTTTAACAGCCAAATCAGCGCTGCGGTGACGCCAGAAGGTACTGGTCGTGGGGGAAGTTTAAAGATTGAAGCTGGGCAGATGAGTGTTCGGGATGGAGGTGAAGTCACTGTCAGTAGTACCGGAGCGGGGACGGCAGGCGACCTTGAGATCCAAGCTCGTTCTCTGAGCCTGGATAATCAAGGAGCGATCGCCGCCATAACCAGAGCGGGGAATGGTGGTAATATTACCCTGAAGTTGCAAGACTTATTATTACTACGCAATCATAGTCAAATTTCTACCACTGCCGGCAGTAGCGAATTCGGTGGCGATGGCGGTAATCTCATAATTAATAGCCCTTTCATTGTCGCCGTCCCACAAGAAAATAGCGATATCAGCGCTAACGCCTTCACTGGAACTGGTGGTAGAGTTGACATTACAACAAACGGTATTTTCGGTATTCTGCCGCAAAAACGCCTAACGGAAAACAGTGACATTACAGCGAGTTCGGAATTGGGGGTAAGCGGGGAAGTAACTATCAACAGTCCTGATACTGACCCCAGTCGCGGCTTAACTCAACTACCCTCCAACCTCGTGGATGCATCTCAACAAATTGCCCAAGGTTGCACTGCTAGAAGAAGACAAAATGCCAGTCGTTTTATCGCTACAGGACGAGGTGGATTACCCCAAAGTCCTAATGAACCGTTGCAAGGACGAGCAGTGATTACTGGTTGGGTAGATTTGCCCGCACAAGCAACAGCCATGACGGACAAATTATCTACTGCATCTATGACCAAATCTACCGATCCGATTGTCGAGGCCCAAGGATGGATCGTTGATGGTAATGGTAATATCATGCTTGTGGCTCAATCTGTGCAAAGTTCTTTTATTCCCTCTGCCATATCTTGTAGTCAATAGACTTCTTGGCATTGTGGGGTAAAGGTATGGAATTTTCCCAAACCCAGTAATCTTTAACCTTTCTCCAACATCTTGCAAAAGCAACTTCTGCAAGAAGTCTATCGACCTATAATACAAAATTTCTGTTTGGGTGCATAAAAAATAAAACTCATCGTATATGAGTTTAGCAGGGAGATTCACTTAGCTCAACTTTATTCAACAAAAAGCCTGGCTCTTGGGCAAATACTTTTTAAGTAAAACTACCTTCCCTTAAAGGTTTCAGGGATAGCGTAGACCCTATCTAGCGGTTTTTTGCAGATATCTTGTTACCAACAAAACTAATAAAGTCGAGCTAAAACCGGACTTCCAATTGCGTCTCTATGTGATGAAATATCACCCCAGATAGACCTTATTGAAACCAAAAAACTAAAACCTTTTACTTTTACTAATCAGAGGAATAATTAAAATGCCAATCTATAGTGGAACTAACGGAAATGACAATATTATCGGTAGTATTTTTACTGATAGTATCTTTGGGTTTGGAGGAAACGATACCCTTAATCCTGGGTCTGGAGTTAATGATTATATAGATGGCGGCACGGGGATCGATTTACTCGTAGCCGACTACTCTAATGTCAGCAGTCCTTACAGCTTTTCCTTCAATAATATCGAAAAAATTTCCTTCAAAGGCAGTAATGGAGTTGATAATTTTACCTTCAACAACACCACTGATACCCTATACGGTAATGGTGGCAACGATATCTTGGATGCCGGAGCTTTCGATGATTATCTTAATGGCGGTAGTGGGAGTGACTCTCTCTACGGAGGTGATGGTAACGATACCCTTAATCCTGGATCTGGAGTTAATGATTATATAGATGGCGGCACGGGGATTGATTTACTCGTAGTCGACTACTCTAATGTCAGCGATCCCTACAGCTTTTCCTTCAATAACATCGAAAAAGTTTCCTTCAATGGCAGTAACGGAGTTGATAATTTTACCTTCAACAATACCACTGATACCCTATACGGTAATGGTGGCAATGATATCTTGGATGCCGGGGCTTTCGATGACTATCTTAATGGCGGTAGTGGTAATGACTATCTCTACGGAGGCTACGGCAAAGATACCATCTATGGGGGTAGTGACAATGATTTTCTCTTCGGTCAGCAGGATAACGATATTCTTGACGGCAACAGTGGCAATGATTTTCTCAATGGTGGGGAAGGCAATGACTCTCTCTACGGAAGCGATGGCAATGATATTTTAAATGGTCGTAAAGACAACGATTACCTTGTGGGAGGAAGTGGAGCCGATAAATTTGTCTTCGACTCTCTGTCTGATGGAATTGATTACATTGCAGACTTTAAGTACTTTGAAGGAGATAAAATTCAGATTTCTAAAGTTGGATTTGGTGCGAGTTCTACCAGTCAGTTTAGTTATAACAACAGCACAGGTGCTTTGTCTTTTGATAAATCTCCGTTTGATGCGATCGCATCGGTTCAATTTGCCTCTCTCCAAACCAACTTAGGGAGCGGATTTCTTCCTAGTTTTGACATCGTTTTGGTTTAAAACAGGACTAATTTTACCAGGAGTAAGAGTTACCTTTAAGAGTTGACCAAGTTCATTAGACCTCTTGCAAAAATATATTTTTGCACTCTTAGGGAAAAGGGAAAAGGTTAAAGGGAAAGGATTTTGAGTTTTTTTCCCTTTTTCCCCTTCCCCTTTACCCCGACTTTTGCAAGAAGTCTATTGACGACAAAACGCTTTACAGCAATCATCTACATGACAAAGCAAAGCATCTAAACTAAACATAGGACAGGTTACTGGATTTGTTGTTATTTTCAGCTTACTACCTGTCCTTTTCCCGATCCCGAACTAAGGTTCATTAGATTGTGGAGGCTCAAGGATAGATTGTTGATGGTAACGGTGATATTATGCTTGTGGCTCACATATGTGCAAAGTTCTTTTATTCCCTCTGCCATGTCTTGTGGTCAATAATTCGTTACTCCAAGATTCAAGGGAGGAATTCCGATGAAACCCAAGATTCATCAAAACAATCAGTGGCAACGGATATGTGACGGATTTAAGATATGGTTGATTCATCTCTTTAAAATCCATCAGCTGCCTGTTTTCATGCTCTTGGTTGTGGTGACAGCTTTTTTGTGCATTACTGCTTTTCCTGTTGTTGCAATAGAGACACAAAATATCGCAACTCTTGGAGTCTCAATCCAAAATCCTCCTGCACAAACACAAGACTTGCTGCAACAGGGTAAAGTGCTGTATGAGGCAGGAAAATTTGCAGAAGCGGTTAAAGTTTTGCAACAAGCAGTTAAAAGTTTTGGCAGCCAAGGCAATGAATTGCAGCAAGCTGTGGCATTAAGTAATTTGGCGTTAGCACATCAAAAACTGGGTAATTTGCAACCAGCGCAACAGGCAATTACGGATAGCTTAAAGTTGCTCGAAAAATCCTCTCCTGCCCAAGATATTCAGGTTTTGGCTCCAATTCTAGATATTCAAGGTAGTATTCAACTAGACTTGGGACAAGCTGAACAGGCACTTAACACCTGGCAACGTGCAGAAGCCAGCTATAAGCAATTAGGCGATCGCAATGGCATGATCCGCGATCGCATCAATCAAGCACAAGCATGGCAAGTTTTGGGATTTTACCGTCGGGGTTTGACAATCTTGACTCAATTGCAGCAAGAGTTACAATCAAAACCTAATTCAGTCAGTAAAGCAGTAGAATTACGGTCTTTTGGCAATGCTCTGCAATTAGCCGGAGATTTGAATCAATCTCGTCAGGTATTACAGCAAAGTTTGTCAATTGCCCAAGAATTGGATTCTCCCCAGGATATCAGCGCGGCTTTATTCAGTTTAGGCAACACGGCACAAGGACAGCAAGATTTTAAGGGTGCAATAGAATTCTATCAGCAAGCTGCTGCGATCGCTCCTAACCCGATTAGTAAAGTTCAGGCTCAAGTTAATCAGTTGAATTTACTAGTGAACGCAAGACAAACAGCCGCCGTACAGATATTATTGCCGCAAATCCAAACTCAACTGACACAACTACCTGCTTCTGTGACAACTATTTATGCGCAGATTAATCTAGCTCAAAGCTTGATGAAATTCGGAACTACACCCAAAGCGATCGCTCAAATCTGCGCGAGGGCCCTGCAACAAGCTGAAGATTTAGCAGATAAACGAGCCGAAAGCTTTGCCCTTGGGACTCTAGGCAGTGTATACGAACAAACTAAACAATGGTCAATAGCCCAGAACCTCACCCAACAGGCACTGAACATAGCCCAAACAATCAACGCCTCAGATATCGCTTATCGTTGGCATTGGCAGTTAGGACGCTTGTTAAAACAGCAAAAAGAGATTGAGGGTGCTATTGCCAGCTATGATACTGCGATCGGTGAATTGCAGACTCTCCGTAGTGACTTAGTAGTTGTGAATCGAGATGTCCAGTTTTCTTTTAAAGAAAGTGTAGAACCTGTATATCGAGAGTCCGTAGAATTATTGTTGCAGTTTCAGCAAACTCATCCCAGCGAACCAATCCTAGACAAAGCTAGACAAAGGATTGAAGCACTGCAACTAGCGGAATTAGACGACTTTTTCCGGGAAGCTTGCATTAATGCCAAAACTGTTTTGCTTGACACAGTGGTAGATAAAGATAATCCCACAGCCGCGATCGTTTATCCAATTATTCTGCCTTCTCAACTCCAAGTGATTGTCAAAATTCCTAAACAACCACTGCGTAGTTATACAGTAAATAAGTCCCAGCATGAGGTAGAAGGTACTATAAAACAACTCAGAGAGTATCTATTAGAACCCGATCGGACTGAGGAAGTGCAGGCGTTATCACAAGAAGTTTATGGGTGGTTAATCAAAGAAATTGAGTCAGATTTAAAAGATAGTGGAGTCAAAACCCTTGTATTCGTACTGGATGGAATATTGCGAAATGTGCCAATGGCCATATTGTATGACGGTCAGCAATATCTGGTAGAAAAATACGCTGTAGCCCTCAGCTTAGGACTCCAGTTACTCGCACTCAAACCCTTGACACAAACAAAACTCAATGTCCTAGCTGCTGGGTTAGTGCAACCACCAAAAGGCTTTCAACAGCAGTTTCCACCGCTACCAGAAATTAAAGCAGAATTCGATTCTATTTCCCAAGCGATCGCATCTACCACCCAGTTACTAGACCGAGACTTCAACAGCAAAAACCTAGAGAGTAAGGTAAATAGTGTACCATTTAATGTGTTGCATCTGGCAACCCACGGTCAATTTAGTTCTAATGTTGAGAATACTTTTATACTTGCAGATGATGGGCCAATCAACGTCACGCAATTTGATAGCCTGTTGCGCCGTCGAGATCAAACTCGCTCAGAAGCCTTGGAAATGCTGGTGTTAAGTGCTTGTCAAACCGCTACTGGTGACAATCGCGCCACGCTAGGGCTAGCAGGAGCGTCCGTAAAAGCTGGTGCCCGTAGTACCTTGGCTTCACTATGGCATATCAGTGATAAATCTACTGCGATCTTAATTGGGGAATTTTATCGTGAGTTAGTTAAAACTAAGGTGACAAAGGCTGAAGCCTTGCGTCGTGCCCAAGTAAAATTATTAAAAGATTATCCTAATTACAGTCGTCCTGGTTACTGGGCACCTTATGTTTTAGTTGGTAACTGGCTTTGACAAATTCTTATCCACTTATTGAAAAGTTTGCCCTATCTGAATTTTAGAGCTAACGAAACCCAACATTATCAAGGCTTTGTTGGGTTTCGCTGTTCTCAAACTAACCTACTATTCTGGGGATTTAGAGCAATACGGTTCAGTTAAGGCTAAAACTCTTTATTAAAGTCAATTTTTTTAACGAACCGCAGAGGCACAGAGGGAACAGAGAGAGGAAAAAAATGCTTAACTGAACCGTATTGGGATTTAGAGTTGATTAATTCTTCAGCTAACCGTATTCGATTAGAATAGCAATAAGATTCAGTGGTAGTCTGTATAGGGTAAGAAAGCAAAGCAAATGACCCAAACGACGAAAACCCAAAAACTGCTGACCTTTGAGGAGTATCTTACCTATGACGATGGTACAGACACGCGCTATGAGTTGGTGGATGGAGAACTAGTCGAGATGCCACCAGAAAGTCAGGAGAATAGCAATCTGGCAAGATTTCTATTTGTTGAACTACTAAAATATTTCGCATTTTATTTAGTTGCTCACAAGGATACAGAAATTGAGGTGGCGGGGCGACGGGCGAGATGTCGTTTACCTGACTTAATGGTTCACACTGAAGAATCTTATGCTGCCCTTATCGGTGCTACTCGTGCTACTATCACCCGTGATATGCCGCCGCCTGCGCTAGTGATTGAAATTGTTTCTCCGGGAACAGCAAACCGTGTTCGTGATTATCGTTACAAGCGGACAGAGTATGCTGCTAGGGAAATATTAGAGTATTGGATTGTTGACCCACAGATGCAACAAATTACAATTTGCCAGTGGGTAGAGGGACAGTATGAGGATAAGATATTTACAGGTGCGACTTGCATGGAATCAGTGGTAGTTGCTGATTGGGCGCTAACAGTAGAGCAGGTGTTTAACAGCGCAAACCTACCAAAATTACCAGGCGAATAGAAAGTACAATTGAGTTTTTCATTCTTCTTGTTTTCCCAAATAAACCTCAATTACACGAGAGTCATTTTGCACTTCTTCAAAATTACCTTCGCATAGCACCGAACCTTCATGTAATACTGTTACTTTCTTGGCAATTTGACGCACAAATTCCATATCATGTTCAATTACTAAAATTGAATGACTCTGCGCTAATGCTAAAAGTAGTTCGCCGATGTTGTAGGTTTCTTCATCTGTTAAACCCGCAACGGGTTCGTCAACAAGTAATAAATCTGGAGACTGTGCTACTAACATCCCAATTTCTAAACGTTGTTTTTCTCCGTGAGAAAGTAAACCTGCCCTGATATCGGCTTTTGGCGTTAAACCGATGGTTTCTAATAATCCTTTAATATTATTCTTTTCAATAGCATTAGAACGTTCAAACAAAGTAGAAAAGACATTTTTCTTCTTGTTACTAGTAATTTCTAGATTTTCACGGGGCGTTAAGTTTAAGTAAATTCGAGGTGTTTGAAACTTGCGTCCAATTCCCAATCGGGCAATTTTATATTCAGGTAAAGAACGCAGGTTTCTTCCTTTGAATAAAACTCGCCCCACGGTTGGCTGAACTTTCCCGGTAATTACATCCAAAAACGTCGTCTTTCCCGCACCATTGGGGCCAATTACTACTCGTAATTCACCCACATCCATACTAAAATTAAGCTGGTTTAAAGCCTTAAAACCGTCAAAGCTAACAGTTACATTTTCAGTTTCCAATATTTTCGCGTTCATGTTGCACTTCCGGGTCTTCTTCCAAGGTGGGATATGTAGCAATTTCTTGACGACGGTGGAAAAGAGAAATATTCTGACTACGCAACCATCCCACGATACCGTCAGGAAGGACTGTGACGACTATCAAAAATAGTGCGCCTTGGAAAAATAGCCAGATTTCGGCAAATTGTTCGCTTAAAAAAGTGCGGGCATAATTGACTAACAAAGTTCCGACAATCGCCCCAATTAAAGTAGCGCGTCCGCCTACAGCTACCCAAATTACCATTTCAATCGAAAAGGCAATATCCATTGCTCTGGGTGATACAGAACCACTTTGAATGGTGTAAAATGCTCCTGCTATACCTGCGATCGCACCGGAAACTGCAAACACCAACACCTTAAAATCTGTAGGGTCATAGCCAGAAAATCTTACCCGACTTTCATCATCCCGAATCGCTATCAACAACCTCCCAAAGCGTCCAGTTGTCAACCAGCGACAAATACCGTAGGTGGCTGCAAGAAACACTACCGTCAGCGTGTAGAAAATAAACTGTGTTTTGGCATCGCTCACCGTTGCGCCAAACAAAGTTGTAAAATCTATCAGTCCGTTCGTGCCGTTGAAAAATTGTTGTTGACCATTAAAGAAGTTGAAAAATACAATAGTTCCGGCTTGAGTCAAGATAGAAAAATAAACACCCTTGAGGCGATTACGGAAAACCAAATATCCCAACAAACCCGCCAATAACCCCGGAATTAGTACCACAGCAGCTATTGTCAAAGGAAAAGAATAAAAAGGTTGCCAAAAGGCGGGAAGTTCCGTAACCCCATAAAGCCCCATGAAATCAGGCAATTCTCCAGTAGGGACTTGCAACTTCAGGTACATTGCGATCGCATATCCACCCAAACCAAAGAAAATACCATGTCCCAAACTCAATAAACCAGTATACCCCCAAATCAGATCGATACCCAAAGCTGCGATCGCCAGCGACAGAAATCGCCCCAACAAATTCAGGCGAAACTCCGACAGCACAAGTGGCATGATAATTATAAGGAAAAGTGCGATCGCGATCGTCACCCCCACCTCAATTAATAACCCTCCTCCCCTCTTCTTCATTCTCTGCGTCCTCTGCGTCTCTGCGGTTCGTTAAACATCAACAGTACGTCCCTTCTGCGGAAAAATCCCCCCAGGCTTCCACTGTAAAAACACAATAATCAGCGCAAATACCATCACCTTCGCCATACTCGTCGTTGCAAAAAAAGTAAACAAATCAGCCAAAGGTTTAACAGGACTCAACAACAAAGCCAGAGTCCCAGAACCAATTAAAAAATTAGCCGTGCCAATACCCAACGCCGCCACAATCGTCCCGGCTAAATTGCCCACACCCCCAACGACAACCACCATAAAAGTATCAATAATATAGTTTTGCCCAGTATTTGGCCCCACAGAACCAAGCAAACTAATCGCACATCCCGCCACACCAGCTAAACCCGAACCCAGCGCAAAAGTAATCGCGTCCACCTTTTGAGTTGGAATACCCAAACAAGCGCTCATACTCCGGTTTTGCGTCACCGCCCGAATTCTTAAACCCCAGCTAGAACGTTGTAAAAATACATAAATTCCTGCCACACAGATTATTGTTAAAGCAATAATAAATAATCTGGCAAAGGGTAATTGCACACCACCTAAAGATATCCCTGCTTGTAACCAAGTCGGTGCTGTTACATCTACATTTTGAGCGCCAAACCAAGGTTGAGTTACTGCTAACTGATAAGTTTGACTCAATAAATTGCCCGTTGTGATTGTCACCCCCAGCGATAATAAAAATATCACCGCCACAATCCAGTTACGAACCCTTCCTAAATCTGTGCGGGAATTTAAAATCCATAAACCTCCAAAAAACAGCAGAGAAAATAAGCCTAGACCAATTACCAATACCCAATTCACACTGCGAACAAACTGCTGAAAAATTAAACTTACTCCCCAAGTTGCCAATAGAGTTTCTAATGGCCGTCCATAGAGATAACGAATTACACCTCTTTCTAAAATTAATCCCACAGCAGCCGTGAATATAAACGCAATAATCAAAGCCAAAAATATATAGACTTCAAACCACACCCCGCCCAATTGCTTACAAACATTTTGCACAACAAATGTTGTATAAGCGCCGAACATCATTAATTCACCATGCGCCATATTGATGACGCCCATCAATCCAAATATAATGGCTAGTCCCAACGCGGCAATCAATAATACCGCGCCAATACTAATACCATTAAATACAGCTTCTAAAAATCCTGCTAACACTTATTTCTCCACAAAAACTATCAGCTAATAGTTAGTACCTCATGTACCTCGTTCCCAGTCTCAGACGAAACGAGAAAAAATTGACTAATTCGTAATTTGTAATTAATTACGAATTACGAATTACGAATTACGAATTATTTAAGCTTTCTTGAACTTACCACCCTTAGCAGGGTCACTCCAATCACAAGCAAATCCCTTAGTTTCTTTCACAAATTGATTCCAAGGAACTGGTTCAACTGCTGTCGGAGTAGCATAGACAATATCAAATAAACCATCTTGCCTAACTTGACCAATCCGCACAATTTTGGATATGTGATGATTAGCATCCATTGTCACTTTACCTTCAGGCGCATCTAGAGTTTGACCATAAGCCGCAGCACTTACCTTAGCTATATCTGTACTACCAGCTTTTTGTACTGCTTGCTTCCACAAATAAACTGCAATGTATGCTGCTTCCATTGGGTCATTTGTCACCCGATTCTCACCGTATTCTTTTTTGAAAGCTGCTACAAACTTCTTATTAGCAGGGGTGTCTACTGTTTGGAAATAGTTCCAAGCTGCATAATGACCTTTGAGATACTCTACACCAATTGCTTTGACTTCTTCTTCGGCAATACTTACAGACATAGAGGGATATTTATCTGGTGTCAATCCAGCCCCTTTTAATTGTTTGAAGAAAGCAACATTACTATCACCATTTAAGGTGTTGTAAATCACGCCACCATTGGGCAAGTTTTGCTTTATTTTAGTGATAATTGGTGTAACTTCTGTGTTACCAAGAGGTAAATAATCTTCACCAACTGTTTTTCCGCCTAAAGCTTCTAGTTGAGCTTTAATGATGGTATTAGCTGTCCGGGGAAAAACGTAATCAGAGCCAACTAAGAAGAATTCTTTGCCCTTATTTTTTAACAGCCAATCAACAGATGGTTCAATTTGTTGATTTGGTGCAGCGCCAGTGTAGAAAATATTTTTAGAACACTCTTGACCTTCATATTGCACAGGATACCAGAGCATGTGGTTTTTGCTCTCGAATACTGGCTTAACATTCTTGCGACTAGCAGAAGTCCAACAACCAAAGACTACAGCAACTTTATCTTGATCGATTAGCTTAGTTGCTTTTTCTCTAAAAGTATCCCAGTTAGAAGCACCATCTTCGGTAATTGCTTCAATTTGTTTACCTAAGACACCACCAGCAGCGTTAATTTCTTTGATTGCTAACTTTTCAGCATCAACAACGCTTTTTTCACTAATAGACATCGTACCACTCAGAGAGTGCAAAATACCTACTTTGATCGTGTCACCAGCAGTCGCCGCCGCTGGTGAAGTCGTAGGAGTTGCGGCTGGACTCTGTGTAGCAGTTGGAGAATTATTCGCGCAAGCTTTCAAAAAAAAGCTGCTTCCAAAAGTTAAAGAACCGTAAATTATAAACTTGCGTCGGTTAAATTGTCTTCTCATCTTTTTATGAATTTTCCTGTTGATGAATTAGCCAACTTATAGAAAGCTGACAATATCAATCTTTAAAGTGTGATATTAGTGCGATAGTTTACTAGCAAAAAGTGACGCCTTATACAAAAAAGTTTGTTTTTGTAATAAAAAACAAACTTTTTAAGATTAAGCTTTGTTAACTTTATAAAGATTCTCATATCTATGCAATACGTTATGGAAGAACAAAACCTTTCTCTTCCACGAACGTCTTTGATTCTAGACAGTTAAAAACTGCCAAGTATCTAGGCATAAATAAATTTATTGTTTGTAGTCAGGACTTTAGTCCCGATAATTCTTGCTCTGAGCGATGAATCGCTCACTACAAACTACGAGTTTATTTTATATTTAATTATGTCTACCTACTTATCTCTTTTCAAAAGTCTGGTATGTGCTTAACAGATAGCTGGTTAACACAACAATAGTTTTAATCAACTACTGCTATTATTCAGATATTCCTGGTTCAATCCGTGCCCCAAGCTGAAGAACCCGTCCAAGGTCGTCAGCGTTTCGCCAGGTTTCAATTATCTTGCCGTCGGCAATATACAGCAGTTTCGGCAGCTATGAGGTACATCCTAAAAGCTGAAAGCAATGATAGGAGAGGGGCAAGGAGAAAACTATATTGCATAATAGCCGGAAGCGCTGTAATGAATGAACGTAGCAGTGAAAGTCTGTTGACGGCCGCGACTAGGTATGCCAAGAAAACTCTCCTGAATGCAGGTATTAGTCGCACGCACAACAACTTTGTCACCTTCAGCGATTACGTCTTCAATTGTCCATTTCTGCTGGATAGGGCCAAATGAACCAAAGAGTTTGCGTACCCCTTCAGGGCCAAGGGGAAGTCCCGGTAAACCGCCGTGCATTTTCCAATTCGGGGCGGTTATTTCGCAAATTTCTTCGATTTTATGCTCGCTAATAAGTTCCATCCACCGTTGAGCAATGATTTTGTTGTCCTCAATGGAAGACATTGCTGCTGTTCCTCTACTGAAAATTAGGCGAACTCTAATTGTTTATTTAGACAGACAAGATGCACTATTGTCAATTAACCAAGTTTGAGATTGAATTAAAATCAGTGCAGCGCTTAATCTGCCAGCATCAGTAATATTTGTGTTTTTCACTGCGGGTCTTTAGATTAGCATTTGTTTAATAATTTCATCTTCCTGGCCAGTTGCAAAATTAGCAAAGCGCTTTGCCAAAGGTGGTATAAGTACTAGGGGATTACTAAATCCAGAGAAAACATGAACGCCTTCCAATCCTGGAATAGCACCAATTAAGGGAAGTTGATTGCTACTAAATGCGACTAAGCAGTGATACCAAGTCCCTGGTAAATTCTCCAATGCTGGTAAAATTTGACCAACACCTTTGCGCAACCATTTTTCGCTTACGTCTGAGTTTACCTCGGCTTGAGGATCTGCGATCGCACGGCTAATTTGACCGATGCGGATACTACCATCTTGAAACTGAATTGCACCCACGTCTAAAATCGGTGGTACTAACTCATTACCAAGTTCATCCCATAATTCATCAACTTGAGTAGATTCAGCTTCTAGTTGAAACCGTTGCTGATTCGCTGGCATAACTAAGGTGCGTAACCTGACATCAACGGCTGGGGTTTCAATGATTTCTTCGTGGGTAAAATACAGCTTGATGGAAACACCAGCAGATTTGAGCATCTGGCGGCTGAGTCCACCCGCACAAACAACAACGTTAGCGCTGTGGAAAGTTGCAGTGGTGGTTTGGACACCATGTTGCAATACTTGCAATACTTGGGTAATCTGCATTTCACCCCCAGCCCGCTCAAAAGCTTGGATGTAAGCTTGTGCTGTTTTTTCTGGGTGAATATGACCGTGTTTGACAGTTAAAGCCCCAGATATCGCCTCTCGATTTAGCTGCGGTTCCAACTCACAAGCTTGTTGAATACTGAGTAAACGAGGTGGAATGGCACAATTATTATATAATGCCGCAGTTGTTTCTGGGTTGTTATGGGCTGAAATAGTCAGTAATAAATCTAATTCTCGAAATTGAATATCAGCGTCTAACTCTTGAGATAAGATATGGTAACGTGCGATCGCTTCTTCGCACAATAACCGAGTTAGTGGTGTAGTACCCGACCAATAGGCAAGCCCACCATAACTATAGCGAGTTGCATTCTGCGGTCTGCTGTATTGCTCCAACAAAAGTACAGAAAACCCACTTTTAGCCAGTTCATAAGCGAGTGCAGCACCCGTAATTCCGCCACCAACCACAATCCAATCGTAGGTTTTCATATTAAATATCTTTCTTAATTACGAATTACGAATTACGAATTACGAATTACCATAAGTTGCTTGTAAACGGCTTAAAAGATATTCTCCCGCCAGGATAGGGGGATAGATAGGCGATTGTTCTTTCTGGCAACTCTCCAAACAAGCAATTTTTGTATCATCATTAGGATGACAGAAAAAAGCCATAGAATACCGCGACTGATTCACTCTTTTATCAGTGGGAATCATCACTCGATGCTTAGTTGAGCAAAATCGATGATTTGTCCACCGTTGCATTAAATCGCCAGTATTGACTATTACAGTATCAGGAATTGTAGGCGCAACAATCCACTCTCCAGATGCTGTCTGTACTTCTAACCCGCCAATGTCATCTTGGAAAAGTAAGGTAATACTGCCATAATCGGAATGCTCACCAGCACGCACCTGTCCGAGTTTCGGTGGTGTCTGCAATGGCGGATAGTGGAGTAAGCGCAAGGTATGATTTTGTTGATTATGTCTTACAGTAAAAAAATCTTCTGGCAATTCCAACGCCAACGCATAAGCTTGTAATATCGTATTAGCAAATTCTGTGCAATTATCATAAAAGGTGACAAGAGAAGCATCTATTCCTACTGCTTTTTTGTTTACATTAAATGCCTCTTTTAAGTCGCCTGGTTGATTGGGGTTAAGACGTTCTCTTTCAATCCCAACGTAACCCATATTACTAAATTCATCACTCCAGGCTTGCTTTTGCTTAACTTCTAAAGGTAAATTGAAAAAAGATTTGCTGTGAGTGAATACTTCCTCAATCAGGTCTTTTGATATTCCTGAATTTTGCAAGTACATGAAGCCAATTTCATGACAAGCTTCATAGATTTGTTTGATGACAGCTTGCCGAGTTATTGCGTTTCCCTTAGTAAAATTAGTGAAATCAATTACTGGAATTCTAACCATTGATTTAAAACACCACATCTTTACGCAACTTCAGATTTTGAATGCGAGTATCTTCGCTAGGTGATACATCCTCCTGAGCAAATGGAATCTGCTTAAAGTTAGCAGCCAGGTATTCTGCTAATGCATCTTGCTCAGAACCATCAGCAGCAAAGGTAGCTAAACCTGTGCGTTTAGCATCTTTTGATATCAAATCAACCCGTTCTCTTTTCGGAAAAGGATAACCATCACCACCACTTGCTAGAAAGTTTAAGGTGACAGCGCGGAAGATGCGATTAGAGTCACCTACTAACTCTGCATTTTTCACCACTACATCAATAATTTTGCCTTTCCCATCTTTGATAGCCAGAGATTTAACACGCTTACCTGCTGGCAAATCTGGGTCAAAGCTAAAGGCTAATCCTGCAACTTGGGGAAAACTACCAGGGGTAGCACCGGGTGCGATCGCTGCTACACTGTGTTCAATTACTGCTATTAGTTCTTTAGCATTCAAAGTAACTAAAGTCAAACCATTGTTGAACCGTAAAGCATTGGCGATATCAAGTTGAGAAATGTCTTTTTCTTTCTTACCTGCTACAGGATTTGCTTGGGGTGGCAGTTTGATAACATCCTGTGAGCGAGTCGAACCTGGGGGAAAGGTATAGATACCGATATTGTCACGGATACCACCACCATTTTTGATAGAAATGATAGTTTTAGGATCGTATCGTTTAGCGATCGCTAAATTAGCTTCGGCTGTCAAATTCCCTAAATTGGTTTCTTGAGTGCGGACATCACCCCGCCAGCCGTTAAGAAAAACGTTGGTTTTCCCAAAAATCTGACTATCTTGGGCAATAATCACTTTTTTAAGTGCTTCTGTAATGGCGACAATTTTAGCATCGGGTTTCCCGCCTACAGCTGCTACACCTTGGGAATCAGTCGCATAAGCACCGCTGATTTTAGGGTCAATACTTTTAGGAATAATCACACCATTGGCATCAAAGTTAACTACTAAACGACCAACATAGCGATAGTTTCCATCGGTATTAACTACAGCTATTGGATTACCATCTGCGGCTTTTTTGATGATTGGATAAGTTCCAGCAGATTTATCACCCACGCGCAGACGGTCTGTTTTGTCGGTTAGTAAGGTATTGGAACCACCAGCAACAATAATATCTACTCCCTTAAGTAATTGTGCTAGCTTTTGCTCAATGGTAATTTGCTGCATGTGTGCTAACAGAATTACTTTATTAATCTCTGGGTTTTTGGTTAGCAGCGTATCAACAGAAGTTTGAATTTCAGCAGCCAAAGCGGCGATATCTGCGGCATCGCGGTCATTAAATTCTTTAGGCAACACAGTCACACCACCGGGAGAAGAAATAGTCCGCAGTGTGGGAGTTGTTGCCCCAACTACAGCAATTTTTTCACCGTTGACGGTAATTATGGTGCTACGGGCAATTTTATTGGGAATTTTACTTGCTTCTTGCCCATCAGCAGTAACTAATTTTGCCAGGTCTTTATCAGTGCTGAAGTCGAGATTCGCGCTGAGATAGGGAAATTTTGTACCTGGGTAATCTTCTTTAGCACGGAGTAAGTCGGCAACAACACCCGTACCTAAGTCAAATTCGTGATTGCCAAAGGCGATCGCACCAAACCCAAGAGCATTTAAAATTAAAATATCTCCCCGCCCCTGACCACCAAAAACTGTGTCACTGGCAAATAAGAAGGGACTGGGAATATAAGCATCTCCAGATGAAAGGATTAAGGTATTAGGATAATCGGGTTTGCCATCACGATTAGCATCCTGATTTTTCAGTGCATTCAACACCGCCGAAAAGTTCGGTGCATCTTTCAGCGCTGGGACACCTGCTTCTTGGTCGGAAGTATGTAAAAGTTGTAGTGTGAAACCTGACTTCTGTGCTGTTTTAACTTGCACCACACTACCAGTAGTTCCTAAAAATAAAAAGATGCTAGATATAATGAACCAACTTAAATAGCTAGTTCTTAAATCTCGGCGATTAAATTTACTGAAAAATCGACTTTTCCGATCTAAAAAAGACATAATAAATTTTCTAGCTCATCAGTGGTGAATAATTTTTTAGTGTATTATCAATATTCCATAAGCAATATTTCATAAGTTAATTTTAATATTCATCTTCATAGCTGATTGGAAATTGCCCATATATAGGAAAAGATTATAGATAAAGAGTAACAAAGGTAGGAAAAGTAGGATATTTTCTATTACCCCTTGATTATCAGGTTATTACACGATAATTTGAATCTTATGTGCAGCTTGGGAAAAGGAGTTTGGGGGTATGTAAAAAAGTCACTGCAATTTTGAAAGGAAAGTTTTCAGATGAAAAAACTGAAATAACATAGGGAACATAGAGTTAAAAAAATGCGCTTTTTTTAACTCCTTTTATGTTGATACTTATGTAACTTTTTAGTTTTAAAATCGCTTAACCTGGTGGGGCTGCTTCTTCAAAGGGACGGATAATCGCCGGGGCTGGTGTAACTTCTGGTTTAAAGATTCCCTGCAATGCTTGTTCTAAGGTTTGCGCCATGACAATCCGGTTTTCGTAGGCAACTACTACCCGTACCAAAGTTGGCAGACTATTCTGTGTGGCTTCTAGATAGATTGGCTCGACATACAGCAGCGATTGCTGAATGGGAATTACTAGTAGATTGCCTTGAATTGCTCTCGAACCCTGGCGATTCCACAAGGAAATTTGCTGAGAAATTACTGGGTCTTGGTTAATCCGCGCTTCAATTTGCTCTGTTCCGTAAATCAGGCGTTCTTTAGGAAAGACATATAGCAGCAGCTTACCGTAGTTTTTGCCATCCGATCGCGCCGCTAACCAAGCGATTAAATTAGTCCGCTGTCTGGGAGTGTAGGGTAAAAACAGAAGAAATTCTTCTCTACGAGAGGCTGCGCCAACAAAGTCTACAGTGGGTAAACTAGTAATCAAATAATACGGCTCTACCGGACGGGGTTCACTGCCATAGATTTCATTAGGAATCTGCCACTGGTCTTCCCGGTTGTAAAATACTTGGGGGTCGGTCATGTGGTAAGTCATCAACCGCTCAGATTGAATTTTGAAAAAGTCCACCGGGTATCGGGTATGACTGCGGAGATTGACTGGCATTGTATTGAGCGGTTTGAACATATTGGGAAATATCGCTGACCAAGTGGCAATAATCGGGTCGCTCCGATCGGCAATATAAAAATTAACGCTGCCGTTGTAAGCATCAATCACTACCTTGATCGAGTTACGAATGTAGTTGATACCATCGCTACCAGTGTCTGAGTAGGGATAGCGATCGCTCGTTGTGTAAGCATCAACAATCCAATAAAGATAACTGGGATTACTGGGGAAATCTTGATCAGCAGCACCAGCAGCAACTAAATAGGGGTCGCTGTCAAATTTCAGGAAAGGTGCGATCGCTTGAATTCTTTCCTTGACATTTCGTCGCAGTAGCACCCTTGTCTCTGGCAAAAAGTCCCGCGTCAGCACCATCTGCCAATCTTTCAAATACGTGGCAAATAGCCAGCGTCGCCATGCTGAACCGATTTCAACACCACCCAGACCATCGTAAGAGTTGTAAACATTGTCACTACCGCTAGGATAGTCTAGCTCTCTAACTCTTGTGCCAGTCATTACATAGGTATTGGCGATTTCACCGTAATAAATTCGTGGTTGCCCAATCGGAATACTTTCACGAATGCTTTCACTAGAAGTTGTCAGAGCGCTACTATTACCGCTAATATCTTTGACAAAATATTCTGGTAGACCACCCGCCCCAACTGTATTAACTGGGCTAACAGTAAACCCAAAACCGTGGGTATAAATTAAATGGCGGTTAACCCATGTTTGAGCTTCCTGTGGTACGCCAGTGTAGTCTAATTCTCGTGCGGCAATTAGTACCTGCCGCCGTTCTGTTGATTCAACTGCTTCCTGCTTAGGTTCTGGTGGCTTTTGCGGGGCAGAGGGTCGGCGTGAAGTTACATCTGTTTTCAGAGTATATCGATCGATATCGGCATCGGGAAACCGATAATACGGGCGAATTTGTTGCAGTTGACGGTTAGTTTCTAAGAGTGGTCGTTCATCCCAAAGGCGAATATTGCGAATTGTCAAGTCATTCTTTTGAATATCAGCTTCAGTCAATGTTCCTTGCGGGTTAAAGCTTCTAACATCGATCGCCTCTAAATCGAATGCTTGGCGAGTTAAGGCAATAGTCCGCTGAATGTAGGGTTGCTCTCGTTGCAACTCATTAGGTTGAACAATTAAATATTGCACCACAGTCGGTAAAACAACATCAGCAGCTACAACTAATACTAAATAAACCCCTAACCCGTAAAAGACAAAACGACGATACTGAGATTTTGCTTTCCAGAAAAACGTTCGCCCAAGTAGGTAAAAGGCGATCGCTACTGCCACAATGCACAAAACGGTATAAGCTGGCAACTGGGCTGTCACATCGGTATAGCTAGCACCATAACTCACTCCCCGGCTAGAATATACAAGTTCATAGCGACTCAGCCCATAACTCAAAGCCACTACCAGCATCAACAAGCCACCCATGCCGAATAAATGACGCTGCTGCTGGGGCGAAAAACCGGGGAAAATTCCCTGACTCAAACTATCCGCCGATAAGAGATAAGTGAGAGTAACGGCGACAAAGCCATACAAACATAATCCCATCAGCCAGAGTTCTAGCAGTTCCCAAAAGGGTAAGGAAAATACGTAAAAGCTGATATCTCGACCAAATAAAGGCTCAGTGCTGTTGAAAAGGGTAGGGTGCAAATATTCCAGCACCTTTGGCCAGTGTCGGAATATGATGAAGGCAAAAATGGGACTGAAGAGAATTGCGATCGCAGTGAGTAAAAATTGGGGATAGATTAAAATTGTGATCGCTACTCCCCCAATTAAACCGAGATACCAGACTTGAGAGACAATCTGCTTCAAAAGCTGCCAGATTGTCTCCGGTCGAAATAGGGCGGGAACGGGTAGAATAGCCTGATTGACTGGAGAATGCCAGTAGAAAAGAGCAATTTGACCATAGTGAGCCAGCATTAACCCAATCAACAAGCTCAATATCAGAGTTAAGGGTAATAACCAGCGTAATTTTAATGCTTGAAAGCGTTGTGGCGCAAGTATCCGAGTTTCATTGCGTCTTGGATAATTAGGACTGAGAAAATTTGTTAATTCACCGTTGAGTTCTGCTTGCTCAATTTTTACAGACTGGGAATATTTTAGCCGTTGTGCTAAAGCCAGGTTTAGCAGTAGATAGGCAGCAGTTATCCCAGCCACGACTACCCACAAAATACCACGAGTCAGCAGCCTCAACAAAAATACTTGAAGATAGCCGACTTCCCGAAACCAAAAAATCTCTGCTCCCAGACGGGAACCCAGATCCAGAAGTAGCCACAGCCCCAAAAATCCGATTAATAGCCTAAAGCCCCATTTCCAATACATTGATATGTAATTTAAGAAGAACGCCAATTCTGTATTTTCAAGCCGTTTACTCTTTGAAATTCTCGAATATTAGATGTTGCGATCTATACATCAACTGCAAAAACACCACAAAGCCAGAATTGAACAATATCGATTTCGCACAGACCCCAAGGGTTACTTGGGTAATTTAGAGAGTCGTCTTCTCTAGTAAGTTTTACCACACTAGGCTTTTTAGGCTATTTCGTCGCCCCGTTAGAACAAGAATTCATCAAATTCACCAATGGTAAGGAGATAACCGTAGAGATGGCTTGGCATTGGGAGTGAGAACGAGTATTGCAATATGCCAGTAGTTGAAACGGCGATCGCTCAACAGTTTCTTGTAAAGATTTAATAACTTTTTGCTTAACTGTCTTAATTGTCTTAACTGTCCTTGTATTTTCATTGAAAAACTTAGAGTATATGCATATTCAAATCATACTTCAGGAATTTCACATAGCATTTGTCACAATCAACACATATATCTTGCCACTTCACAAACTACTGCCATAGTATTCTGCTCCAGTGTTTTACTAAGACAATCCGCTTGCAGGCATCGCGGGAGTGGGGTGAGAAATCCCTCTGTGAAAAATCATTCATTACAAGTAATTGGAAATTATTTAATGAAAGCGTTACTAGCTGAAGCTACATGGACACCCAAGAAGCAAAACCTTAACAAAAATTCAGGTGTTATAGGGAGCCTTGCTTGGAAAGATCCACAATTTAAGATTGTTGATAAAAGCTTCCCTGTTCTTAAGCATGATGAGCTTCTAGTAAGGGTTAAATATTGCGGTGTCTGTGGGTCAGATATTCACGTTTATGAGACAGATAAAGAAGGGTATATTCTATTTTCTGGCCCTACCAAGTTACCCATTGTTTTAGGACATGAGCTTTCAGGTGAAATAGTCGAAGTTGGTCAAGAAGTTAAAGGATTTTGCCAGGGTGATATTATAACTACAGAAAGCATTTTATGGTGTGGACACTGTACTCCTTGCCGCACAGGAATGCCGAATCAGTGTGAAAATGTAGAACTGTTGGGATTAACAGTAGATGGTGGCTTCGCTGAATATATAACTCTCAAAGCAAAATATTGTTGGAAACTTAATCACTTACAAGAAAGATATTCTTTTGAAGAGGTTTGTAAAATAGGTACTTTAATAGAACCTATCGGTTGTGCTTATAACGGTATCTTTATATCGGGAAATGGTTTCTTACCTGGTGCATTTGCCATAGTCTATGGTGTAGGAGCAATTGGACTAGGTGCTGTGATGTTACTTAAAGCAGCAGGTGCAGCAATAGTAATAGCAGTTGATTCTATTGAAGAAAGACTCAATATTGCTAAATCAATGGGAGCTGATTACGCTTACAATATAGCCTCCAAAAATGATTTTTCGGAAATGGTTCAAGAAATTACAGGAGGTTGGGGAGCCGATATCCAAGTTGAAGCCGCAGGAGCAGCTAAATATACCATCCCAATGATGGAAAGAAATATTGCCAAAAGAGGAAAAATTATTTATTTAGGTAGGGCAGAGTCAGAAGCATTTATAGATTTGAATAGTCTTGTAAGTGGGGCACATACAATAGTAGGTTCTCGCGGACATTCTGGGTATGGCATATTTAATAACGTAATCGCCATGATTCACAAAGGAAAACTTTGTGGAATTGAAAAACTTATAACTTCATCTTTCCCCTTGAGAGACATTTTAAATGTTTTCGAGTCTTCGCGTTCCAGAAAAGATGGAAAAATACTAATTAATATGCACTCTGTATAAGATAATCAGAAAATAGTTACTTATTTAGCAGAATTATTGCCTGCGGGATTAATATCATTAATGCATTTACACCTCTAATCTTGTTGGCTACTTCAGCATACTATTAGGAGTTTAAAACAAGCGATTAATTACCTTACTTGGAATTTTTGAAAGTAGTCTTTAGCAATGAACAAAACTTTATTTCATCTGACTTTCCCTGTGACAGACCTTGCTCTGGCAAAAACATACTATGTTGATGGTTTGGGTTGTATTCCTGGTCGAGAAAACCGCCAACTTTTAATTCTTAATCTCCACGGACATCAATTTGTTGCTTTCTTGACTAAAGAAACCCTTGTACCTCAACCTATATACCCCAGGCATTGCGGAATTGTCTTTAGCTTAAAAAGTGATTGGGAAGAAGTACTTTCAAGGGCAGAGCAACAAAAGCTCACTTTTAGACAAAAACCTGAACTCCGTTTTGCTGATTCTTTTATAGAGCATGACACATTTTTTTTAGAAGATCCTTTCTATAACTTGATAGAGTTTAAACATTATCGTCACCCGGAAGCAATCTTTGGGTATTATGATTATACGCAAATAGAAGAACGGGTTTGACAGGGGTTAAAATAATTCGTAATTTGTAATAACGTTCCTACCTCGCTAACGTAATTCGTGATTAAATGAGGAGGAGATTTATCAAACAGAATTCAGAACTCAGGAGTCAGAATTCAGTATGAATTATGCACGACTGGTGGATGAATAAGTGAGTTTAAGACCCCCGCTAATTGATTCTGGATTCTTCTTCAATTACAACTAATTCAAAATTACCAATTTGACAATTTGGTGTGGTGTTGCGCCGAAAATAACGAACTACGAATTAGCTAAATTAGGACTTACGCACGGGTAACGGAAAACGAACCACAGAGGGCGCAGAGTTCACGGAGGAATGAGAGTTTGAGAGGGTTTTTGCGTAAGTCCTATAAATATCTAATCGCATCAGCTAACTAATTTTAAATGTTAGGAAATAATGACTTGCAAGACCGATGGATTCCTCGCTATTTCAGATTAGCGATCGCGAATATGCTCTCCAATTTAATGGTGCCGTTGTCTGGAATGGTTAGTGTTTCCTTTTTAGGACACTTGCAAGACATTCGTCATTTAGCTGGCGTTGCACTGGGGACAGTTCTGTTTAATTACTTCTATCGAACATTCAATTTTTTGCGTCTCTCTGTGACTGGCACAACTGCTCAGGCGACTGGAAGGAACGATCGCGAGGAAGTACTACTGCTAGGCTTACGGAATGTTTTAATTGCCCTCAGCTTGGGATTTGCTGTTTTGCTCCTACAATACCCACTGCGAGAGTTGGGGTTTATTGTCTTGAATAATGCTCCAGAGGTGAAAGCGGCCGGAGTGGACTACTTCAACATGCGGATTTGGGGTGTACCTGCGGTTCTGGTGAATATGGTGCTATTCGGCTGGTTGATGGGGCGCGAACAGAGCCAGAAAGTGTTGGTTTTGTCGGCTTTTGGCAACATCCTTAACATTGTCTTAAGTTACCAGATGATTCTGCGAGCGGGTTGGGACAGCGTGGGAGCAGGCTTGGCACAAGCTTTGAGCCAATTTCTCATGATGGTGCTTGCACTAATTTGGGTCAAGAGTGAAATCCAGTGGCAAGATATCCGTGCCGTCGCGCCTCAGCTTTGGGACAAATCTGCCTGGAATGAGACTTTTGCCCTGAGTCGGGAGCTTTTTGTGCGGACACTGGCAGTTGGGTTTACCTTTTGGGCTTTTACCAATCTGTTTGCTGGGATGGGAAGAATCGCCTTTGCAGAAAATGTCTTGCTGCTTGAGTTGATGACGCTAGGAATTCAAATACTCAATGGCTTGTCTTATGCAACAGAAACTTTGACAGGCAACTTTCATGGCACAAACGAGCAGAGGCGGATAGTGCCACTACTTGGCATTTCTGTAGGCGTGACTCTGATATTTGCAATTACCATGTCCCTTGTCTGCATCCTGTTTCCTCAGACGGTATTTGGGCTACTCACAAATCATACGGAAATAACCACCCAGAGCGATCGCTATATTCCCTGGCTAATGAGCGTACTGGCGCTGTATGCCTTCGTCGTCTCAATTGAGGCTTATTTCTTTGGTTTAGCAGAAGCATTAATACTCCGAAATGCGGCTTTTATTGCAACTGGGTTAGGGTTTATTCCCACAGCAGCCCTGGCTTGGAAGTTACAGAGTGTCCATCTGTTGTGGTTGGCGATGTCTTTATTCATGGTGACTAGAGTTGCAGTGCAGGGAATTCAGATCCCTAGAACCTTGAAACTAGCGACAGAAGATATTGTTCCTGCTCAAAAGACTCAAGCTTCATGAAGAAGAATACAGAATTCAGAATTCAGAATTCAGCAATCTTGACGCTCGTTCGCGTAGCGTCTCCCCTTGGGAGAAGACTCGCTTAAGAGAAAATACTAATGTTCAGCTTATCTATTGAAACTATAACTAATATTTCTTTGGACTGTGCATTACTTGGTTTAGCCTTATTTGCGGACTGGGTTGCCCCAAAGTGGAAGCGAGTTTGTTTGTGTTTGGCGATAGTAGGAATTACATTGTTGTTTGGAAGAACAGTAATTTTGTATAATTGGCTGATACCGTGCATAATGCTTCTCATTTTATTGATAGAAGCACCGTGGTCTCAGAGTTGGTATAATTGGTCTACAAAAGAAATATTAGAAACATTGGGCATTAATGCTTGTGCTGACCTCTCAACTATAGTTGTTGTAGCACTCACGTTCGGGCATTTACTCAAAGATTTTCCATTAGGAACAGGAAACTGGGGACTTGTCACTATAGGAGTTCCGATTTGGCTTCAAGTGGTAGTATTTTTAGTATTGATAGACTTCCAAAGATATTGGTTTCATCGATTAGACCATTCTTTTATATTTCTTTGGCGTTTTCACAAGATCCATCACGGAATCTCCAAATTCAATGTTATTTCCTCTCAAAGAGCGCACCCCAACCATAGGATAGGAAATACTATTTGCTATTTAGGGATTGCATATCTTATCGGCATCACAAAAGAGGCTTATGTATTAACCCTAGCGTGTAGTTTAATCTTTGATATCTACCTTGCTCACTCAAATTTGAACTTTCCGCGTCTAAATGAAAAGTTTCCGTGGTTTGCTTACCTAATCGTTACCCCCAATTTTCATGGGTGGCATCACACGGTTCACTGTCGATATAATGCCAATCTGGCAGACTTTTTTCCATTTTGGGATATCCTATTTGGAACCTTTGAAAAGCCCTATGGAAACCGTTGCGACTGGCAGTTTGGGCTGCAAGAAAGCGAACGACTGCCGTCGTCAGTGTTGGGACAACTCATGTCACCCTTTAACAACATTGAAAAATTACATTGAAGCCCCTAATTGTCTAATTGGGTATCTGTGATTTGAACGATAATTTAGCCAAACGGTCACGAAATACTTCAAAATGCTCAACAAGCGTGCTATATCAATCTTAGTAGCCACTACAGCACTCTCATAACTGGCGCGCGCCAGGATAATGGAACGACGATGAATTCACTTGGATCTCAGTCGAGGGTTGAACTACAAGATCGAGGGATGTCTCCTTTGAACAACCCCAAGGATTGGTCATGGCCATTCTGGGCTGCTGTCCCACTTTACCCCTACGGCAGGCGGCGGACACTTCGTCAGGAAATAGTTCAGGATACTATCTGGACATTCGATCAGCTTCACGGCATTCTCTACACCATCGTGCCGATTCGCATGACTATCGTCAAGCTCTCTGCCGGAGGACTTCTGGTCTATGCACCCGTTGCTCCAACAACTGAGTGTGTCCGCTTGGTTAATGAGTTGGTAGCAAAGCACGGTGAAGTTAAGTACATCATACTGCCAACCAGTTCTGGTCTGGAGCATAAAGTCTTCGTTGGCCCCTTTGCTCGTCGCTTTCCTCAAGCACAAGTCTTTGTTGCCCCGCACCAATGGAGTTTCCCGTTCAACCTGCCGCTTAGTTGGCTAGGCTTTCCCCAAAAACGAACTCAAGAACTCCCAGAGGACTCAAGCCTTGCTCCCTTCGCTCTGGAGTTTGACTATGCAATATTGGACATCGACTTGGGACGAGGATCTTTTGCAGAAGTTGCATTGTTTCACAAGCGATCGCGCACTCTGCTTGTAACTGATTCTATCCTTTCTGTGCCAGCTGACCCACCAGAAATCCTCCAATTAGATCCTTATCCCTTACTGTTTCATGCCAGGGATAATGCCTGGGAGATAATCGAGGACAATGAAGACAACCGTCGCAAGGGATGGCAACGCATTTCACTGTTTGCGATTTACTTCCGTCCAAGTGCCTTAGAAGTTACTTCAATCGGACAGATGTTTCGTGATGCTCTCAAAGCACCACAGCGATCGCTAAAAACGTACTTTGGTTTATTTCCTTTTCGCTGGCAAGAAAACTGGAAGCAGGCATTCGACGCTCTACGAGGTCAGGGACGACCATTTGTCGCCCCGATTTTGCAAATCCTCATTTTTCCTCAAGCACCAAGCCAAGTCCTCAAATGGGCTGATACAGTTGCAAGTTGGGATTTTCAGCAGATTATTCCCTGTCACTTTGACTCGCTAATTAAAGCAAATCCGCGTCAATTTCGGCAAGCATTTGCTTTTCTGGAAAAAAATCTTTCTTCTAACGAAAGCCAGCTTTTATTGGAGGAAGACTTAAAATTCATTCAGGAACTTGAAGCGGGTCTAGTTAAACGCGGTATCGCAACGCCAGCTAAAGAGAATTTGTAATCAATTAGCTGAATTATTTAAAACCATTCATCAAAATTTATCTTATTTATTACTATGAAACTTCCCACTTTTAAACTAGAAGAATATTTCTCTCGCACGGAGTTTAAAGCTCCTTATTTGATGTGCTGTAGCGATGCAGAAAGTTTCTCTTTGCAAGAAATTTTAGCATTGGCTGATGATGAAACAAGGAGTATATGGGAAACATTGCGATTAGGGTACACTCAAGTTCAAGGTAGTCCTCTTTTAAGAAGTGAGATTGCCCACCTCTACCCTGGGTTACAAGCAGATAATATATTGTGCTGTGCAGGTGCAGAAGAAGGAATATTTTGTACCTTTTTTTCACTGCTTAACAAAGAAAGCCATGCTATAGTTGTCACTCCTTGCTATCAATCACTCCATACATTAGCTTTATCATTTGCCGGAAGCGTTACGACAATTGCACTTGACGAAGCTCATGGCTGGAAGCTTGACCTCGATCGAGTCAAAGATGCAATTAGACCAAACACAAGATTAATAATTATCAACTTTCCCAACAATCCGACTGGAGCATTACTTAATGAAAATGAAGTCAAAGATTTGATAGATATTGCATCAAGTCATGATATGTATATTTTTTCTGATGAGGCATATCGATTGTTGGGAAGCTCTTGTTTGACTTGGGATGTTCCTCTTGCTTGTTTGTATCCAAAGGTAATTAGTTTAAGTGTTATGAGTAAAGCCTTTGGTATGGCTGGGCTTCGCATAGGCTGGATAGCAACACAGAACAAGGAACTACTCAAATCAATTGAGTTTACAAAATACTATACAACCATTTGTAATAGTGGGCTTTCAGAAGTGGTTTCTCTCATAGCACTTCGTGCAAAAGATATAGTCCTGAAAAGGAATTGTGAAATTATTGACCATAATCTATCCCTACTCGATAGTTTTTTTAGTCGCAATCACACTCTCTTTTCTTGGGTACGTCCTGCTGGTGGATGCGTAGGATTAGTTAATTCGCATATAGCAACACCAATAGACATATTTGCTCAAGAGTTAGTAGATAATACAGGTGTTCTGATTATTCCAGGTTCTGTTTTTGATATAGAAGGAAATACATTTCGGATTGGATTTGGAAGAAAAAATTTTCCTGAAGTGTTAGAAAAATTTGAAACCTATGTGAGCAGATATCTAAACAACAGTTGTCAGTCTTGAGGAGTTGATTCCTTGATTTTCACGACTTATACCCCAATACGCTTGGGTTAAGGGCTACTGGCAAAAATTTTGGGTTTTTGAGACGCGATAAATCGCCGTCTCTACAAGTGTTTTGATCTTATCTGAACTGTATTGATCTATACCCTGGTGACTTGATGTAGAGACGTTCCAGAGAACGTCTCTACAAAGATTGCTTCTTCGGACTCTGGAAATCAACTACTTTTGATCGTACCCCAACAATCCCAAGCCAAATTGATAGGCACATTCATCTAGAGCAGTTAACAGATAGCCTCCCTCCTGCACTAAACAAAGTGGCATAGATGATTGGGCAAAAATCTGACCAATTTTCTCGAAAATAGAGGGTGGTAGATGCCAACCTCCATGAGGATCGTTGATAATAATGTCATAGCCAACCGAAACAACCATAGCCGCGCAACCAAAACTTAAAGCCTTTTTAATTAGCTGCTCAATTGCGGTTAAATATTCTTCTGAACTAGGTGAATGGGAAAAAGGAATGAAAACTTGTCCGTCGCTAGCAGGATGAACTTCTTTGTAAGGATAACTCAGTATTGTTGAGCTGTGAATAGAACCAAACCAAACATCTGGTCGTGATGCTAGTAAAGCAGCAGAACCATTGCCAAAATGAAAGTCTATATCAATCAATCCTACTGGGCCGATCCCAGATTCCTGAAGAGTAACTACAGCAGCAACCGCATTATTTAAAAAACAATATCCTCCCAACCAAGCAGGGCCAGCATGATGTCCGGGAGGTCTGCACAAAGCATAAGCCAAGGAAGCTCCCTTAGCTATTTGTTGTGCTGCGGCGATCGCAGTTCTAGCTCCTTCACGAGATAAGTCGTAGACACCTGCAAATAGAGGAGTATCTGCCTCAATTCCCCGGTCAACATAGGGATATTCAAACAGTAATTCTTCTCCGACTAGCGCCCGATTCCAATGAGCTAAAAATTCCAGATACTCCTGATGATGAATTTGTTGGAGAATGGTATCAATGTAGCGATCGCTAACCTCTGCTGTGGAAAAATTGCACTCAGGAAGACGCTGTAAACCTTGAATAATACACTGGGTGCGCTCTTCAACTTCTCTACCAGCTTGATTCCCCTCAGAAGTAACAATGATTGGAGATGCTCCTTGCATTTCTTTTTGCAAGCTCACCTCCAACGACAAATGACTCATGCCATCACCTTCCCTAGACGTATATCTGTATTTGTCATGTCTTTCCTTAAGGACTTCCAAGAAATAAATTATCCAATCTTGTGGGGTGGGCATCTTGCCCGCCTTTGACTATGGGCTATCGTGTCGCCCACCCCACAATAAATAGTTGTATATTTTTTTATTTGGAAGTCCCTTAACAGTAACTCTTTGTAGCCAAAATAATGAAATTTAAGCCCTGAAAGGCTTTCAGCTATTGAGTTCTACTAAAGTATTATAGGACTTACGCACGGGTAACGGAAAACGAACCACAGAGGGCGCAGAGTTCACGGAGGAATGAGAGTTTGAGAGGGTTTTTGCGTAAGTCCTATATTAGTAATCTAATGGACTTTCAGGGATTATATTCCCATGCAAAATTGCCTATTCCAACATCTTCCGCATTCGAGGGCCAAAATCTTCAAAGCCACTCTTTTGATAAAAATGGTAAGTGTTAGAAAAGCTAGGAAATTCATGAGTTGGTAAACAAACTTCTATCCGAGAAATTCCTTGTTGACGACTGTAGGTTTCAACAGTTTGAATGAGATTGTCTCCGATATTTTGACTTCGATAGTCTGGATGAACCCATAATTCCTGAATTAGTAGATAGGAACTTCCCACATGAATCGTTTCTTGCACGCTTAAGGTAATCAAACCGATGATAGAGTCGTTGTCCCCTTGTGGATTAGCCACGAAAATAGCACCAGGATATTTTCCTTCAATCAAACGCTGACAAACTTCTGCTGCTGTAGCAGGAAGTTGAAATTCTGGAGTACCTCTGATTTCCGCTACCAAAGAACAAACACCTGCAACTATGCCATGAATGTCGGTTAACTCAGCAGAACGAATCTGGTATGGTTGTCGAGTTACAGGCTTGGGTGTAGTTGTTTCTAAAACTGAACCTGTCAGCCAACGGGAGGCTATTTCATCTTCTGCGTTGTCCAGCATTTTCTGGAAACGCTCTTGTAGCCGTTGGGTAATAGGGCCGGGAATTTGGCTACCAAGAGCGTTTCCGTCCACCGCTGCAATGGGACGGATCTCGTGATAAGTTCCGGTAACAAATACTTCATCCGCCACCATTAAGTCTCCCAAAGGCAGGGGTACTTCTTTGACAGGGATACTCAATTCACTCGCCAATGCAATCAGCAAACGCCTTGTGACTCCATCAATACTCTGAGGAAGAATAGGAGTATACAAAACAGAATCTTTGACGATAAAAATATTTGCTCCTGTCATTTCGCAGATGGTGCCATCTGGATTTAACATGAGATTACCGTCAAATCCTTGTTTTTTAGCGTTGCGATCGGCAGCAGCTTCAATAGCATAGAAGCCACTAATTTTAGCTCTAGAGAGGCTAGAACCAGGCAAAGGACGGCGGATATGACTAATTCCTAAAGTCAGTGGTGGTAAAAATCCCGGTCTGTCAGAGCGCCAAGCTAGAACCAGTGCTGCCGTTGGGAATGGAGAAGGATCTAACGCTAAACAATTTCCGTTTGGATACACTAACAATCGCACATATCCCTGTTGTAAATTGTTCTGTTTTATGGTTTGCCACAATGCTTTGGTAATTTCTTCGGGTTCTACAGGGGATAGTCCCAAAGATAACATTGACAATCTTAGTCGGTTGAGATGTAAATCTAATCCTAATATCTTTGAGCCATTGGGAGTGGGGTAAACTCGAAATGCTTCAAAAGCAGCAGTTCCAAAATTGAGGGCATGATTATCTGCTGGCAAACATGCAAGCTCTGTTGGGACGATGCGTCCATTCAGGTAAGTCCAAGAGCAAAATTCTAAAGCCATATAAAAATCCTTAATCAGTTGTGATATGCAATTAGCGATCGCCTGGTTTCAATTGATTAGGACTTACGCACAAGTAACGGAAAATCGAACCACAGAGACACAGAGAACACGGAGTAATAAGAGTTTGAGAGATATTTTGCGTAAGTCCTGTTGATATAGAAACCATACTCATGAGTTTTGTGGAAAAATCAGTGGTGTTGAGGTTGCGCTTCTATAATCTCATCTTCCATACGGCATGTTTCCTGAATGATGAGGCTGTACAGTTCAACCATGAATGCTCCATCTAGCCCATGCTGCATCGCCAGTTCCCGACGACGTTGTTTCACAGCTTGCACCCGCTCCGGTTGCATCATCGGAATTCCTTGTTGCTTCTTAAACTCAGCCACCCGTTTACAAATTTCAAACCGCTTGGCTAATGCCTCAATAATCTGAGAATCTACGACATCAATTTCTTGTCTAAAACCTTCCAGTCCGCTTAGGGTTTTCATTACTATTTTTACTCCTTGCTGATTTATCGATCTTTGAATAAAGCGATCGCCTAATTTTATCCTCTTTACATTTATTGAGAAATCGCCTTTTACTATCCTCAAGCAACCAAATGGGAATCTCATGGCAGCGAAATTTTAATTAAAGAAACCGCTCGATCTGAAATGCTATATCCACCATGAGAAACACCTGCGGGAGCATAGTAAACAATACCATATTCGAGGAGTCTTTCTTCCTCACCTATTTTCATTCTTAATTGATCGTTGAGAATAATGCCAATTTCCTCTGTACTAGTTATACATGTGGGCAATTTCTCATGTGGAGGAATTTCTAGAATCGCTATTTCAAACCAGGAACAAGCACCAAATTTACAAGGAAAACCTGTAGTTTTATCTATTGAAGGCTCTAGCTTGAGGATAGGGTCATCAATATGTTCATCTAATTGAGATTTTATGAGATATTTCATCTCAACTCCGAGAATAGGTTCTTGAGAAAGAATCACAGAACCATGAGGAATATTACTCCCTGAAACATACACTTTTTCAAATGGTTCTAAAATTTCTTTCTTACCATCGACACTGATTTCTACACAGCCGTTAAAAATCATACCCATTTGACTTTCTGGATGTTGATGAGGCTGAAAAACTGCTCCCGGTAAGATATTAGCTAATTGCACAAGTATTTCTTGACATTGGAAAATAGTCAATTCTAAATCTGGGCGCGGTTTGATAATTTGAGGAACTGGGAAAAATATTGACATTTTTGAATCTAATTAATTATGCATGAGCAAGTTCTAATTGGAAAAGTTGGGAATTTTTGATGCCAATCACTCCCTGCTGTTGATTTTTCTGGCGACCATATACGAGCCAAGCCGTTTGGACAGAGCCAATAACTTCATCAACTACTAAAATGTCGGGATTTTCTTCGGCAAATTTTAAAGCTGCGATCCCGCTATCATACTTACCTGCTAGTAAGTTTTGTCCTACTATGGGCTTTGCTGTTTCATAGATTAATTTATCCCAGCGTTCTGTCTTGACATAAGCCTGGGTAGCCGGCATTAGTCCTAAACTACGAGGATGTTCTACATCACGACGAGTTAGCACTCCCATAGGGGTAGTTGGACATAAGAAGCTATCAATTACGAATACTTCTCGAAAGTACTTTTCTGTTAATTCATACACTTTAGGATGAGCAGAGTTTTGAATGATAAAGTCAACTTTACCATCATGTAGTTGCTCCAGTGCTTCTAAAAGATCGTTGAACAGTTCTACTTTTGCATTAGGCAATTCCTGAAATGCAATGTAAGCTTTAGTTGCTCGCTCATGGCAAGTGCCAGATGGCCCTAGTGTTGCGAAAATTAGTTGTTTATTCATGACGATAATCTGTGAAGGAGAATCCAATCGTTTACCCGATCAAAAAGTATTGCCAACTGCTCACAAAATCCAAGAAGTTTTGGAATTACTTGAATTAAATTTCATTTTGAATTTTGAATTTTTAAGCACCTATGCTTGCACTTTTTGATAGCTATCAGAAACTTCTGTTTCTATTCCTTGGATGTGATATTGATTGGCATCAAAAGCTCCATGAGTTGTGAGTATCATGGCATGAATCAATGCCTTTGCTTTCAGCAGTATTTCTTGAAACTCCATCTGGGGATCGGAAAGCGCCACAATACCACCGCCAACGCCAATTGAGGTTTGCTCGGTTGTCAGCACAGCAGTACGAATGACAATATTCAAATCAGCTGAACCATTCAATCCCAAAAAGCCGATCGCTCCTGAATAAACTCCCCGTGCTTCCTGCTCTAATCGATTGATAATCTCAAGGGTTCTGAGCTTAGGAGCGCCTGTCATAGAACCACCGGGGAAAGCATTACGAATACAGTCTGTGGCGCTCATCCCGGCACGTAATTGACCGCGAATCGTCGTCACCAGTTGATGCACCGTCGCATAGGTTTCTACATCCATCAATTTCGGAACATGCACAGTACCAACTGCACATACCCGTCCCAGATCGTTGCGGAGCAAATCTACAATCATCAGATTTTCCGCTCGATCTTTTTCGCTGTTGCGTAATCTTTCACGCAGGATAAAATCTTCTTCTGGTGTTTTTCCTCGTGGTAGAGTCCCTTTGATGGGCTTTGTTTCCACCCAACCTTGGCGATCGATGCGTAGAAATCGCTCTGGAGATGAACAAGCGATCGCTACATCGCCAAAGCGTAAAAATGCAGAGTATGGCGCAGGATTTATCTGGCGTAATGTCCGATAAAATTCCAGTGGATCGGGTGTGGTATCTGTATGAATCTGGTTTGTCAAACAAACTTGATAAGTTTCGCCTTCGTGAATTTCCTGCAATGATTTTTCAATATCATTCAGATAAGTTTTTTCCGATCGACTTAATCGAAAAATTACAGGTGTTTGTTTCTTCTCAGGAACAATCGGCGACAGGGGAGGAAGGTTCTCAATCTGTTGTTCGATCGATTCAAACCAGGCTTCTGCTGAGGTTGTTTTTCCCTGCTGAACTAGGCAAAGCAGATAGAGGGTTTGCTCTTGGTGGTCAATTGCGATCGTGCGATCGGCCAACAAAAACATGGCATCGGGTAAGCTAGAAGGATATTTTAATTTAGATCCACATTCTGCCTTTAATTCATACCCAAAGTAACCCACAAACCCGCAGTTGAAATCGAAGGGTAGCTCCTCAGATGAGCAGTGTCGCTGTTCCAGTTCCCGCTTGAGATACTCGAAAATCCCCTGTTTCCTGAAGCTTACGGTGTGAGACTGTGTAACCGTGAGTTCCTGCGTTAGGGTCTGATAACGAATCAGCAGACTGTTGTCGCCACTGCTATCTCCCATAAACGAGAAACGAGAAAGACCAAGTTCAACACGACTGCTGTCTAGCCAGAATGCATTCGGTGATTTGCCAAACAAATGCACAAACATCTGCTCAGTATCAGGACTCAGATTTAGCTTGCGCGTGCAAAGTTCAAATTTTTGCTGCTGTTTTTGACTAGAAGAACTCGCAGGTATGGGAGCAGCTTTGCTATCTCCTGTCCAATACTGTTTTATTGGAGTTTTGCCGCGCTCTTGGGCAAATTTTAGGGTAATCTCTTTAAAATTCTCCAATAAGGTATGTCCATATTCAGTGCAGATTGACTCTGGATGAAACTGCACACCCCATAGCGGTAAAGATCGATGACGCATTCCCATGATCAGGTTGTCATCTGTCCACGCTACTTTTTCTAAACAGTCTGGTAGATCATCTGCAACTAGCAAGGAATGGTAGCGCACAACAGAGAATGGAGAAGGAATTCCCGCAAACAAATCAGTTTCAGTGTGATAAATTTTACTGAGCCGACCATGCCGAACTTCAGGCGCATGAATAACTTTTCCTCCATACCCATGACCAAGCCCCTGATGTCCAAGACAAACGCCTAGAAGCGGTATTTGGGCATTTTGAATAGCTGGACGACAAATTCCAAAATCTTTTGAGTTCTCAGGACGGCCGGGCCCTGGTGAAATTACAATGTTGTCAAATTCCCACTGTTTGAGTTCACTCCATGCAAATTGATCGTTATAAATTACAGTGGGATACTCTCCATTGACTTCTGCAATTAATTGGTAAAGATTAAAGGTATAAGAGTCATAGTTATCAATGATTAGGGTTTTCATCTTGTCAGTCCCGGTATTGCAAATTTTGGTCAGGAATAGGGAATGAGATTTTATATTTTGAATCTCAGAGAATGCGAGTGAAAGTATTCAGTTATAAATAGTAATTCTTTCACCTGCTATTTATTGTATGTTTTAATATTTCAAGATAATTTTGCAGCGTTGAACGAATATCTTGACTATTAAAATACATCCGATCGTATTCTACATGTATGCTGGCATTTCCTGAAACTGATTCCAGCGACACAACATAATTTAAAGGGAAGTTGAATTTATCATGAAACCTTCTCCTGTTTACTTTCAAACCAGGATAATCAGAAATGTTTTTAGCATTATGGAACTGCACAAAATTAAACGTAGCGAAAAATAACTCTGCCTCAGCATTATATTTTAACTGTTGGTCTGACATAATTTGCAGAAGTGGATACCTAACATAAGGTTCGATATCAATTAGAGATTGCTGGACATTTTTAATTTGTACGGCTTTATCTTCTGTAATTGATTGACAAAACGGAACAATATTCCAGAACAAACCCAAAGCACCGAACGGATCGGATAATTTTTCTGTCCTACCATTGGAAATGACTCCTACAGAAACTCTGTTTTCTTTCATCACAGTACCAATGAGGTCAAGGTAGGTACTCAGGAAAATTGCTTTTGGTGAAACTTTCAATCTTCTACAGAATTGCTGTAAATCAGCAATGATTTCTGAGCCTAAATTATATTCTTCAGCAACAGCTTCTACTTGAGCTCCTGAAGTGGTTAACGGCTGCAATGGTTTATATGTATAGTTTTCTAAGTGAAGCTTCCAGAAATTTGATGCGTCTAGTGAGCCAATTATCTCTTTCTCCAAAGCAACAAATTCTTTGTACACATTAGCGATAGAGGATACTGTTATTTCTTCTTTCTTCTTAATGGCAGAATATAACTCATACAGTTGGTTGAGAAATTCAATGCTACTCCAGCCGTCTGTAATGGCGTGATGAATTGACGTGAAGAATTCAAATCTATTTTTGGCTTTCTGAAAAATCCAGGCTCGAAAAAGTGGTTGATTGGGGTTTTCAACGTTAAATAAATTTTGTCTATCTTGCTTGACAAATGCATCAATGTAGTTTTCCTGATCATCTGGATTGAGGTTGCTAATGTCTTCCTCGTTGATCGAAAATCTCAGATTCTTTTTAACCACCTGACATACTGGTTTGCCATTCTGAATAATAAACACCGTTCTAAAAATTGGGTGTTTTTCTACCAGAAGTTTGAAAGCTTGCTTAAAGGCATCTAAAGAAAGATTGTCATCATATATATCGGATGATTCCTGTCCGTGGTAAACCCCCATTTTTTGATGGTCATTCGAGTAATGATGCAACATAAACTCCTGCATTTTGGCAAGAGGATATGCCGATTCTGTATCGTCTGGCAGTAACTCTAATATCTCCTGTGGCAGTTCTAATAAATGTAGGGGCGCAGGCTGGGAATTATTAATTTGTCGAGCGAGGCTTTGACTGGTCTGTTCAGATACATCAGCAGATAAACAATGAGCAATTAGCGATCGCAAACTAATCACAAAATCTTCAGCGAGATTTTCAATGGTGCTACGTTGGTGGAAATTCTCGCTGTATGTCCAGTCTAGCTGTAACTGTCCCTCTACTACGAGTCCGTTGATCTCTAGCAGGCGATCGCAACTTTCAAGTGGACTGTGTTCTGCACCCACTGATTCGGAGGCTAGTTTGCAGAAAGAATTTGCTTGCGTTCCCCAATCGAATTGTCCCAGGTAGTTAAAACTTACTTCTGGTTGTGGTAATGCAGATATCTGAGAGGTAATTTCTGCATCCCTACTCAAATAGCGCAACACACCGTAACCAATACCCCGCTTTGGTACGGCACGAAGTTGTTCTTTGATAAACTTAATTGCATCTCGCAGATTATCTGTTGCTTTTAACTCTAAAAGTACGGGGAAGATCGTCGTAAACCAACCAACTGTCCGCGATAAGTCTACATCGTCAAAAATATCTTCCCGCCCATGACCTTCAAGGTCAAGCAACACAGAGTTACTACCAGTCCAGTTACTTAAAGTCTGCACCAAAGCAGTCAGCAAGATATCATTGATCTGAGTTTTATAAGCTTTGGGAACTTCCTGCAACAGAGCGCGGGTTTCCTCAGATGAGAGCGACACCGATACAATGCGGCTAGATACCACAGTGTTTGCACCCAAGGCATAGTCAACTGGTAAACGGTTTATCTGCGTGCGTGAAATGCCTTGCCAATAATTCAGTTCTTGCTTTGCAATATCTGAGTGGGCGTAAGCAGTCAGTTTCTCAGCCCAGTGTTTAAAAGATGTTGTCTTAGAGCGAAGCTGAATCTTTTCGCCGCGACTGAGTTGTTGGTAAGCTGTTTCCAAATCCTCTAACAAAATCCGCCAAGAAACGCCGTCTACTGCTAGGTGATGGATGATTATGAGTAATCGACTGGGTTTATCAGCACCTAGCGTAAAAAAGGCTACTTGCATTATTGGCCCAGCAGAAAGGTTCAAGCTAGTTTGTAGGGAAGCAGTAGCCGCTTCAATGGCAGCTTTTTGTTCTACCTCTGGGATTGCTGATAAGTCTACATGGGAAAAAGGAATAGTATCATCAGGACTAGTGTTAATCTGTTGCCAATCTGAGTCAGACTGCACAAAACGTAAGCGTAGTGCATCATGATGTAACAATAATTGTTGCACCACTTGCGACAACAGGGTGGGGTCTAGTGTTTGCGTTACTTCTAGTAGGAACGACTGGTTGAAGTGATGAGGTTCTGGGAAATTTTGTTCAAAAAACCATTGCTGAATGGGTGTCAGAGGTAATAACCCAGTTACCAGCCCTTGTTCTGCCGTCACCGTTTGAGTAATGTTAGTCACTGTTGCCAATTCTGCGATCGCTTGATGTTGAAATATCTGCTTGGCAGTTAGTTGCAGTCCAGCCTGTTTGGCTTTAAAAATAATCTGAATGCTGAGAATGGAATCTCCACCCAGTTCAAAGAAGTTGTCATGAATGCCAACTTGCTCAAGATGCAGCACCTCACGCCAGATTTTGGCTAGTATTTCTTCAGACTCTGTGCGCGGTGCTACTAGCTCTGTTTCTAGTTCATGACGTGCTGTATCAGGTGTCGGTAGGGCGCGTCGATCTACCTTACCATTGGGGGTAAGCGGTATAGCATCTAAAATCACAAAGGCAGAAGGTATCATGTAGTCTGGTAGCTTCTGTTTCAGGAAGGAACGCAATTGATTTTTGATTTCCGGGGTGCGAGTTACTACATAAGCCACTAAGCGTTTTGACCCCGGAATATCTTCTAAATCTATGACTACTGCTTCTGATATTTGCGGATGTGAGATCAATACAGTTTCAATTTCCTCTAATTCGATCCGAAAGCCCCGAATCTTCACTTGATTGTCAATTCGACCCAAAAACTCGATGTTACCGTCGGGTGAATAACGAGCCAAATCCCCTGTTTTATAGAGACGTTCTGATTTGTTGAAGGGGTGAGGAATAAATTTCGCATCTGTTAAATCTGGGCGGTTGAGATAACCTCTGGCTAAACCCACACCGCCAATATGCAATTCGCCTGGTACACCAATGGGAACGAGTTGCAGTTCGCTATCTAAAATATAGGTTTGTGTATTACCAATAGGTCTACCAATCAGTTGCTGTGGTCGTGTATCGTCTAGCACTAGCTGCGATAATTTATACACTGTTGTGAATATCGTTGCTTCTGTAGCGCCGTATCCGTTAATCAATAGCGGTGGTTCTTTTAAATTATGGAGACGCGATCGCTCGTCCATACACTGTTGCCACAACTTCAATTTTTCTGGTAGCCATTTTTCCCCTCCAGTCGCAAACAGTCGTACTGAGGTCGGTAGGATCTGATTTGTTGCTGCTAATTCAGAAGTTAACTGATTCCAGTAAGCTGTTACCAATATCAAGACTGTTAGCTTCCATTCCCAGCATTTCTGCAAAAATATGGGGATAGAACTCAACATATCAGCAGTCCGCAGCACTAGTGTTGCACCACTGATTAGACAGGGATAGATTTCTTCGCCTGCTGGATCAAAACTAATTGATGCAGCTTGCAGGACGCGATCGCGATCGTTTATCCCATACTCATCTCTTGCCGCTTGGACAAAATTCACTAAAGACCGATGTTCAATCATTACCCCTTTCGGTTTACCCGTAGAACCTGAAGTATAAATTACGTAAGCTAAATTATTGCCTTTAACCTGAGTGGGTGGATTTTCTTCGCTTTCAGCACCGATCGAATCCCAGTCGCTATCTAAGCAAATCGTCTTTGCTCCCGTATTTGGCAATGAGTCCACCAACTGCCGTTGAGTGAGCAGCACCTTAGCTTGAGAATCATTCAACATATAAGCCAAACGCTCGGCAGGATAGGCGGGATCTAGAGGTACATAAGCACCACCGGCTTTGAGAATTCCCCACAACCCGATGAGCATTAACGGCGATCGCTCTACACAAATCCCCACTAACACTTCTGGATTCACACCCATTTTTTGCAGATAGTGTGCTAGTTGGTTTGCTTTTTTGTTTAACTCCTGATAAGTCAGTTTTTCCCCTTCCAACTCCACCGCAAAAGCGTCGGGCGTTTTTCTGACTTGCTCTTCAAATAATTGATGGATGTATTTATCTAATGGATAATCTTTTTTTGTATTGTTCCACTCCACTAACAATTGATGTTGCTCAACTTCTGTTAGCAGTGGTAATTGGGAAATAGGCTGCTGTGGATTCGCTACAATTCCTGCCAGCAAAGTCTGGAAATTTCCAGCCATGCGAGCGATGGTTGCATCATCAAACAGGTCGCTGTTGTATTCCCATTCGGCTATCAATAAAGAAGAGGTATGCTCAATTGATAAAGCCAAATCGAACTTTGCTATTCCCGTTTCTATGGGAAGTGAACTTACAGCGATCTCAGGCAAATCCAAAGATGGTATGGGAACATTTTGGAGATCGAACATCACCTGAAACAACGGTAAGTGACTTAAGGAACGCACAGGTTGTAAGGCATCTACCAATTTCTCAAAAGGCAGGTCTTGATGAGCATAAGCTTGCACTGCTACTTCCCGCACCCTAATCAGCAACTGCTCAAAACTGGGGTTGCCAGAAAAATCAGTACGCAGCACTAAAGTATTGACAAAAAGACCAATTATCCCTTCTATTTCTGGACGATTGCGACCAGCAATCGGTGTACCTACTACGATGTCCTTTTCCCCTGTGTAGCGATAAAGCAAGGTAACAAATGCTGCAAAAAACGTCATGAACGGCGTAACGCCCACACGCTTGCTGAGATTAGCGATCGCCTCACCTAGCTCCAGAGGAAGTATAAATTGTTGATGTCTTCCCCGGTTTGTTTGGATGGCAGGTCTTGGTCTGTCGGTGGGAAGTTCTAGTAAGGTGGGAGCGCCTTGAAGTTGTTGCTTCCAATAAGATAACTGTGCAAGCATCTCTTGTTCCGACCACTGCCGTTGCCAAACAGCAAAGTCGGCATACTGTATTGGTAATTCTGGTACAACAACTTTTTGGGGAGATTTGTCAGTACAAAATGCAGTGTAGAGCGCGATCAACTCTTGGACAAATACGCCTGTTGACCAACCATCAAAAATAATGTGGTGGGCTGTTAGTATAAAGAAATACTCTGTTGAGCCAACCTGTAAGAGGGTGGCACGTACTAAAGGTTCTCGCTCTAGGTCAAATGGTCGTACTGCTTCAACTGTAACTAATCGTTGCATCTCGACTTCTCGCTCTGTTTGAGGCAGATGAAGCAAGTCTACGATTTCTAGTTGCAGAGAAAGAGTTGCAGCAATAACCTGAACGGGTCGCTCTTCTTGTGTTACAAAGTTTGTGCGTAAGGCTTCGTGACGGCGGATAATTTCGTTAAGGCTTGACTGTAGGGCAACTACGTTGAGTTGACCGCTAAAACGCCAGGCGATGGGGATGTTGTAAAACCCACTATCTGGCTGTAATTTGTCAAGGAACCACAACCTCGCTTGTGCAAAGGAAAGGGGTAGATTTTCCGCCCTACTAACTGGCTTGATTACTGAAACAGTGTCCTGGTGTAGAAATGCCAGAATCTCTGCTTTGCGTTCAGCTATCTGAGCTTGCAGTTCGGGTGTCAAAACTCCTTTGGGGGCTTTGCATCGTAGCTTCTCACCATCAAGAAAGAGTTTTACATCTAAACTACGCAGGTGAGACAGAAATTTATATATATTCATACCTCGATCTCCTCGTACTCACCATCAGATGTATCAGAAGAATCCTGTAATCCTTGCACTTTCCCCCGGACTATCTCACAATACTCGGCAAAGCTAGCTATGGTTGGTGCTTCAAATAAAGTGAGTACGGACAGATTCATCTGAAAGACTTGGCTTAGTCGAGATATGATTTGGGTGGCGAGCAGAGAATGACCACCGATTTGAAAGAAGTTGTCGTGGATGCCTATATTTTCTAAGTGAAGCACCTCTTGCCAAACAGCAGCAATGGTTCGCTCCACCTCAGTTTGAGGTGCTACGTAATTTGCTTCTATATCAGGTCTAGTTTGGTCAGGCTGAGGAAGTCCGCGGCGATCGACCTTGCCATTAGGAGTATGCGGTAGGGCATCTAATATCACAAAGGCAGAAGGTATCATGTAGTCTGGCAACTTCTGTTTCAGGAAGGAGCGGAATTGATTTTTGATTTCTGGGGCGCGAGTTACTACATAAGCGACTAAGCGTTTTGACCCCGGAATATCTTCTAAATCTATGACTACTGCTTCTGATACTTGCGGATGTGAGATCAATACGGTTTCAATTTCCCCTAGTTCAATCCGAAAGCCCCGCACCTTCACTTGATTGTCAATTCGACCCAGAAACTCGATATTGCCGTCGGGTAAATAACGAGCCAAATCCCCTGTTTTGTAGAGACGTTCTGATTTGTTGAAGGGGTTGGGAATAAATTTCGCATCTGTTAAATCTGGGCGGTTGAGATAACCTCTGGCTAAACCGACACCGCCAATATGCAATTCCCCTGGTACACCGATGGGGACTGGTTGCAGGGAACTATCGAGGATGTAGGTTTGCACATTATCAAAAGCTGTACCAATCAATTGACGCGATCGCGTATCCTCTATAACCAGCTGCGATAAGTCGTATACCGTTGACAATACTGTTCCTTCCGTCGGGCCGTATCCGTTCATCAATAGTGGGGGTTTGGCTACATTATGGAGACGCGATCGCTCGTCCATATACTGCTGCCACAGCTTCAATTTTTCTGGTAGCCATTTTTCTGACCCAATAGACAACAGTCGTACTGAGGTCGGTAGGGTTTGATTTGTTGTTGTTAATTCAGAAATTAACTGATTCCAGTACGCTGTTCCCACCATCAATACTGTTAGCTGCCATTCCCGGCACTTCTGTATAAATGTGGAGATAGAACTCAACATCTCGGCAGTACGCAACACTAGGGTTGCACCACAGATTAGACAAGGATAGATTTCTTCAACAGCTGCGTCAAAACTAAGCGATGAAAATTGGAGGACGCGTTGGCTTTGCCCGCCGCAGGCATCGCTCTGGCTCATCTCATACTTATCTCTGACTGATTGGCTGAAATTCACCAAGGAACGATGTTCAATCATCACTCCTTTGGGTTTACCTGTAGATCCAGAGGTGTAAATCACATAAGCCAAATTACTGGCTTTTACCTCAGTCTGTGGGTTTTTCTCGGTTTGAGTGCTGATTAAATCCCAATCTGTATCTAAACAGATTACTTTTGAGCCAGTATTCGGAATTGCATTGATTAGCGATTGTTGAGTTACCAACACCTGCGCCTGAGAATCATTCAACATATATGCTAGGCGATCGGCAGGATAGGCTGGATCTAGAGGTACGTAAGCACCACCTGCTTTGAGAATTCCCAATAATCCGATGATCGTGAGTGGCGATCGCTCTACACAAATCCCTACTAACACTTCTGGATTCAAACCCAGTTTTTGCAGATAGTGTGCAAGTTGGTTTGCTCGTTTATTTAACTCCTGGTAAGTCAGTTGCTCTCCTTCCAACTCCACCGCTACAGCGTCGGGCGTTTTTATTACTTGCTCTTCAAATAATTGATGAATACATTTATCTAATGGATAATCTTTTTTTGTATTGTTCCACTCAACTAACAATTGGTATTGTTCCGCCTCGGTCAACAATGGCAAATCTGCAATCCTTTGTTCTGGATTGGTTAAGATGCCCAATAGTAAAGTTTGATAATTTCCGGCTATTCGTTTTACAGTATCAGCATCAAACAAATCAGTGTTGTATTGCCAACAAAGATGAACTTCACTACCAGCTTCAATAATTGCTAAATCTATGTCAAATGCTGCTCCCCGTTGATGTCCTTCTATCATGTATGGCGACATCACCAAAGATGATTTTTGGCTATTCTCGTACCAGCGATGCTTTTGCCAAGTTAGGGAAACTTGGAACAGAGGGGGACGGCTAGAATCTCTCTCAGGCAGAAGCTCTTTTACTAATAAGGGAAAAGGATAATCTTGATGCTTCTTAGCCTCAGAAACTGTGCGACGTACTTGAGCGAGAAATTCTTTAAAGGTAGGATTCTCCGCCAAATTTCCCCGCAAAACCACAGGGTCTGTGAAGTAGCCGACAATACCTTCAAACTCCTCTCGACCTGACCGACCCGCCACCGGACAGCCTACGAGGATATCTTCTTGACCCGATAAGCGGTAAAACAGTACGAAAAAGGCAGCGAGGAAAATTCTATAAAGGCTGGTTTTTTCACATTCTGACAACTTTCTCAGCCTTTGGAGCAATTCTTCGTCTAACTTAATTGTATGTGTTGCTCCACAGTAAGTCTGCACACTTGGTCGCAGTTTATCTATAGGCAAATCTAAAAGCGGCAATTCACCGACTAATTGCTTATGCCAGTATGCCGAGAGTTTCTCACCTTGAGAACTTGCCAACATCTCGGTCTGCCAACGCACATAATCTGTGTATGATAGCCTGGGAAGGGGGAGGATATTATCTATTTTAGAATTTGAAATATCTGAATTTTCAATAACCTGTAAGGAAGCTTGAGGCAATGTTTTTGCTTCATTGGCATATAAAAGTTGGAATTCGTTTAATAATATGTCAAAAGACCACATATCCCCAGCAATGTGGTGCATGGCTAGCAATTGGACGTGTTCGGTCGCTGACAGTGTAAACAGATGTACCCGCAGCATTGGGTCTGTTTCCAAATTGTAGGGACGGTCAGCTTCTGCCAGAATTTGCTGCTTCAAGTAGTCTAAGTTCCATGAAGTTGCATCTGTTGCCTTAACATCCACTTCTTGGGATGGGTGAACGACTTGAATAGGTTGACCTTGATGCTGTGTATAAGTAGTTCGCAGGATAGGATGACGTTCTACAATCTGGAGCCAAGCTCGATGCCATGCCCGCAAGTCTAACTCTGAGCCGATCCGCACTGTGGTATAGAGATTGTAAGCGATGCTCTGGGGTGCTATCTGGTAGAGAAACCACATCGCTTGTTGACCGTAGGAAAGGGGAAATAATTCTGCTTCCTTTGTTAGTTGTGGGTACTTTTCCAAAGAAGAATTGCTCTGCATTGCTAATTTATCATCCAAACTGGGTTGTCTTTTCGTTTAAGCATAGGCACACTCACTCATTTTTGCTTATGCTATCTGTCTAAAGCTGGGAGGGAGGCATCACCATCCTCAACATCAAGGACAAATGTAGTAGGTAAGCTGGCCACCAGCATCACCATTCTGATTGCATAGAACAAAGATAAAGTCAACCACAAGATATGGTTACTCGAAAACTTAATAGCAGCAAAACCCGCAGGCACAAACCCTACTGCAAAAGCTATCAAGCTAACATTACGGAGAATATGTCCTTGTGTCAAACCCAAAAAGTATCCTTCCAAGGTGAAGCCTATTGAACCAAATACCAGAACGAGTAGCAACCAGGGAATAAAAGTATCTATGTTAGAGACAACTTCAGTATGGTTAGTTAACAAGCTAAAAACAGTATCGGGAAATAGCACACACACTCCGCCGAAAAACAGTCCTACCAGCAGAGCAGTTAAGACAGAAACACCAGCAACGGGTGCTAACTGTTGTAAAGTGCCTTTTCCTTTAAAGTTTCCGACCAAAGTTTCTGTACCGAATCCCAGTCCTTCTACAAAATAGATATTCAAACTGCTTATTAACATCAGCAAGGTATTTTGAGCATAAATCATCGTTCCCATCTGCGCTCCTTGATAGTTAAATATTAAAGAGGTAAACAGAATAACCAAATTGCTGATAAAGATGTTTCCATTGAGAGTCAAGTTAGATTTTATAGCTGGGATATCCCATATTTTTCCAGCTACTGCTCTTACCTCAAACCACTTGAATTCTGTGCAAAAAAATATCAATCCCACCAATAACGACAGATATTGGCTTGTCGCAAAAGAAACTCCTGCACCCGTACTCTCCCATCCCAGATAAACTATAAACAGGTAGTCAAGTGCGATTTTGGCTCCATTACTAATGACTGACAATAGCACAACTAAAACACTTTTTTCCCGTCCTAGTAACCAACCTAGTAGGACAAAATTGAGCAAAATCGCAGGCGCTCCCCAAATTTGGGTATTTAAATAGGCTTGAGCTGAAGATTTTATATCCGGGGTAGCATTTAGTAGGGCAAACCCAAGCTCTCCCAAAGGGTACTGCAAGAGTATGAGCGCGATACCTAGCACCAAAGCAATTAAACCATTACGCAGTCCTACCAACAACATACCTTCTCGGTCATCTCGTCCGACTGCTTGCGCTGTTACTCCAGTAGTTCCCATGCGTAAAAAGAGTAAAACGAAGTAGATAAAGTTAAGCAGGTTTACAGCGAGCGCGACTCCAGCAAAGTGTTTGATTTCCGAGAGATGACCTAAGAAGATAATGCTAATTAAATTAGCCAGTGGTACCATGATATTCGACAAAACATTAGCAATAGCTAGCCGGAAATAGCGTGGTACGAAGTCATACTGGCTTGGAAACGTCAGGTTCATAAATTGTGGTTAAGAGAGCGATCGCTCAACATGTAAATGTTACTTTTAGCCTTGATGTTAAATCTACGTATTCTCTCACAATTCGATTAAGATTGCTATATCAGTTTACTTCACACTTTTAATATTTCAGATTGTTCATGAGAATGCAAGGACAGTTAAGACAGTTAAGACAGTTAAGACAGTTAAGAAATATTTCATAAAATTTTAAACTTTGATAATCTAAAGTTATACTTGGAAAAAATATATATTATTATTTAAAATTAAAAATAAAGCTTTAATTATTGATATACTTCAAACATGATTATCTAGCTTATCCTTCACTTTTAATATTCAAGTTTTTTTATTAATAATTATCGTGTAGTAAATAGGAGGAGTGCAACGAGCGACGCTCGTTTCACTCCTTGCAGTTTGATTATCATTATTATTCAACTATAAACTGAGTTAGGGATTGCCTAATAATAGAGTGATACCTACGGCACACTTGTCTTTCAAAGACGCTCCGTTTAGCTTGCTTCCCGAAGGGTGCATGAACGCTAGAATACCGATTCAGTAATCGGAGAGCAAAAGAAAAATCAGCCCAAAGAGAAATAAATAAGCGTCAAAGCTGAAGTAATTAGTAAGGTTCAGGCAATTGTCAAAAGATTCACTTCAACATCTTAATAATCATCTTTAAAAGCGCGAAGTTTTCAAGAATTATTCACTTCAAAATAATTCAAAATATTCTCTTTGCTCCCAGTTAGTAACCTGTTTTAAATAGTCTTCTGGTAGCCGATCGGCGACGGACTGCAAAAAGCGATTAATTTCACTCTGTTTCATCTTTATAATGAAGTTGATGAACTGCTGCCCCATTTTTTGAGAAAAAAGTTCGCTTTGACTCAAATATGAAATCGCCTCTGGCAAACTTTTGGGTAAGGACGGACTTTCTGTAGCGTAAGGTGACTCTGTTGGGGAGCCAGGGTCAACTTTACGATCTACACCATCTAACCCAGAAATCAATTGCGATGCCATATATAGATAGGGATTAGCTGCTGGTTCTCCAACTCGGTTTTCAATGTGGGTGGTGGGGTCATCATAACCGCCTTGTAATCTAATCATTGCCCCTCGGTTTTCCAATCCCCATCCGGCACGGTCAGGAGCTAGAGAATAAGGCCTAAATCTTTTGTAGCCGTTAATTGTCGGGGTTGTGAACACAGAAGCAGCATTGGCGTGTTTCAGAAGACCACCAACGAAATGTTTACCTAAATCTGACATTAGGGTTTTGGTGTTTGCAGACATGAAAGCGTTCTCGCTTGTGGTTCCGTCTACAAGGGATTGGTGCAAATGCCAGCCATTGGAAGAAGAACCTTGCAATCCTGGACGACACATAAATGATGCGATGTAACCTTGTTGACGGCAGATTTGCTTGGTCGCCATTCGGAATATCATCATTGTATCCGCAGCTTGTAATGCCGGAATAGGGTCAAAGGTAAATTCAAATTGACCCGCACCTCCTTCGTTTTCTACACTCCTTAAAGGCAATCCCATTTCAACTAAGTTTTCTGCCAGAACGCGCAGCAAGTCGTGAATCTCTGGATTGTGTGATTCTAAAAGATATTGGAAGCTATGCTCTACAGCGCTAACTTTGGCAGGTTCACCAGGTTTTCCAGAAGTACCAACATTAGCGATCGCTAACATCGGATCTTCTAACTTTGCCAGATACCACTCAACTTCTAAGCCGACAATATGCTCCAATCCTCTTTGATGTAACTCTACCAATGATTGGCGCAAAATACCGCGACTGGAAAAGGGCATTACCTGACCATTTTGAAAGTACTCGTCACAGAGAATAAAGCCAGTACGTTTTGCCCAAGGGAGAATTTTGAAGGTATCAGGGTCAGGAACAGCCACAAGATTTGGCGCACCTGTCATCAAAGGCATATCTAAACTACCACCAGGAACAAACGGGTTAAATACTATTGCACCACCAGTATCAAACAGGAATGTCCCTGTGCTGATTTGCATACCGTTTTCTAAGGCACTGAAAAATGTCTGGGGTAAGAGCGATTTGCTGCGAACAATCCCATGCTGGTCTGACCAAGCTGTACGAATCAACAATAGATCCCGTTCTTTGACAACAGCCTCGATCTTTTCAGATGCTTCTTTTTGGATTGCTGTCCACAGGTGATGACGCTCAATAAATCCAGGTCTTTTCATTTGGATTGCCTAATCATGTTCAACTGCTTGTGCGGTTAGTTTGAAAATAGCTTTCATCAGGCGCTTCCATTCTTGGTGATAAATAAACGGTAAGCTGTTCCACATTTAAATTGCATAATTACGGCGGGCAAGATGCCCACCCCACAAGAGTTATATAAATTTTAGATATGCAAACTAGATGTGGTTTAGCTTATCTCCTGCTAAATGCGCAAAAAATACTTTTTAAATGATTAAAATTATCGCATCTCGCCAAATTCCTTGATATTGCTCAGATTACGAGTAATATACACTACTCTCTAGACAAGGGATTGTACCACTGATCCTTTGGCAAGAGCAGTTGATCTGACTCAGGTGGCCCCCATGTATTTGGCTCATACTCATAAACAGGTGTGACGTTATCGAGAATTGACTGGACAATCCGCCATTCCTCTTCGACAGTATCTTCCCGTACAAACAAGGTGGGATCGCCTCGCATAGCGTCACCCAATAAACGCTCATAGGGTTCCATCTCGTCGCCACCCCCATAAAAGGCCAGGAGTTCAACCGCAGAGCCGATCATATTTTCTCCAGGGATTTTAGTGCGAGCGCCCAATCCCACAATTACCTCTGGATCTAGTAAAAAACGAACATAATTAGCGTTTTCTTTTCCTCCTTCTTGGAACACATCTAAAGGTGGACATTTGAATTTGACCATCACTTCAGTAGTTTTAACAGGCAATTTCTTCCCAGCCCGGATGTAGATGGGAACTCCTGACCACCGCCACGTATTAATAAATAACCGCACGGCAACAAAAGTTTCTACTTGAGAGTCAGGCGAAACACCTTCTTCGTTGCGGTAATCAGAAAATTGACCGCGAATAATCTCATTGGGTTGCACTGAAGGTATAGCTTTGAGAATACGCTCTTTTTCATCCCGAATGGAATCGGTAGCAGTACTGGCAGGAGCATCCATGCACACTGAAGCCAATACTTGCAGCATATGATTTTCCACTACATCTCGAATTGCACCAGTCTCCTCATAGAAGCGCCCCCTTCCTTGAATGCCAAAGTCCTCAGCCATCACAATCTGGATGCTTTCAACATAGTTGCGATTCCAGATGGGTTCGAGAAAAGAGTTGGCAAATCGAAAATAGAGTAAATTCAGCAGTGGTTCTTTGCCCAGGTAATGGTCGATGCGATAGATGGCTGATTCGGGAAAAACTGATGCCAGAATTTGATTTAACTCGCGTGCTGATTTCAAATCCCGTCCAAATGGTTTTTCAATTACCACCCGCGCATTTTTAGCACACCCTGATTCGCCCAATCCTGATACTACTTGTGCAAACAGGCTTGGTGGAATTGCCAGATAGTATAGAGGATGAGTAGCATCACCAAGGGCTTGACGTAATTTTTCGTAAGTTTCTGGTTTATTGTAGTCACCAGCAACGTACTGGAGTAGACCAGAAAGTTTCTCAAATGCGTCTCGATCTATACCACCATGATGTTCTAGGCTATCACGTGCCCTTTCCCGAAGTTGCTCCGTCGTCCAAGGTCGTCCGGCAACCCCAATTACTGGGACATTGAGATTGCCTCGTCGTACCATTGCCTGAAGGCTAGGGAAGATTTTCTTGTAGGCCAAGTCACCTGTTGCCCCAAAAAATACCAGTGCGTCTGAATCAGGAGTTCCCATGACTAACCTCTTTAGGAATTAGCTTTTTTATGATGCCCGCCAAACTGATGGTGCATGGCTGATAAAAGTTTGTTGTCATGCACTTAACACCGATTCATCAATTGCTGCGATCGCACTCCAACGACCTTTGCCAGAATTCTCTTACTTGTATTGGAGTCTTACTAATGTAGGCCTTACGCACGGGTAACGGAAAACGAACCACAGAGGGCGCAGAGTTCACGGAGGAATGAGAGTTTGAGAGGGTTTTTGCGTAAGTCCTATAATGGATAAATTATAGGGGTTTAAGACCCTTACTACGTAAGTTGTAACTTTTGAATTCTGGCTTTTAGATTTTTTCAATTGGTATCAGAATTATACTCAGGGACTTGCGACAAATAAATCATACCAATTTGGGATTTTAGATGAAAAATTCTTGCAACTCTCAGATATGCATAGAATGTATACTCAAAAACCTGAAGAATAAATAACATTCCGGTGGATAGAAGAGACAGCCAATAGAGTATGCAACATTACGATGAGGAATTTCTCAGAAAAGACAATTGATTTGATTTGGGCGATCAAAGAATTTCTTAGTGCCCACCAATGCTGCACTCCTTAGACGAAGAAATTTTAGAGCAAATGTTGTCAGAATTAATGAGATAGTAATTTATTTTTCTTAAAAATCAGAGTTGGCAGTAATTAAATAATGGATTTATTTGATCGGCATCTTGCAAAAATAACTGAAGAAGAAGCACCCCTAGCGGCTCGGATGCGTCCCCGGACACTTGATGAATTTGTTGGTCAAGATCATATTATCGGACAAGGAAGGCTACTGCGGCGTGCTATTAGCTTGGATCAACTGTCTTCATTAATCTTTTCTGGGCCACCAGGGACTGGCAAGACTACTTTAGCGCGGGTTATTGCCAACAGCACCCGCGCTCACTTCATCGCTATCAATGCTGTACTTTCGGGAGTCAAAGAAATTCGAGCGGCAATTGAAATAGCCCAACAACAGCGCAAGTTCCATAACCAACGAACTATTCTTTTTGTCGATGAAGTCCATCGTTTTAATAAGTCTCAGCAAGATGCTCTATTGCCTTGGGTAGAGAATGGTACAATCATTCTCATTGGTGCTACCACCGAAAATCCTTTTTTTGAAGTCAATAAAGCACTTGTCAGCCGTTCGCGGATTTTTCAACTTCAGCAATTAACTGATAAAGATTTATACAAAATTGTTGAGCAAACACTAGCTGATTCGGAACGCGGTTATGGCAAGTTAACAGTACAAATTGACGCAGATGCTTTAGATCATTTAGTTAATGTTGCTAACGGTGATGCTCGTTCGTTATTAAATGCTTTGCAACTGGCTGTAGAGACTACACCTCCCGATGCTACAGGTGTTATTCATATTCCCCTAGCAGTGGCAGAAGAATCAATTCAACAGCGTGCTGTTTTATACGACAAAGAAGGGGATGCCCATTTTGATACCATCAGTGCTTTTATCAAGAGCTTACGAGGTTCTGACCCAGATGCAGCACTCTACTGGTTGGCTAAAATGGTTTATGCAGGTGAAGACCCGCGTTTCATTTTCCGTCGGATGTTAATTCTGGCCAGTGAAGATGTCGGATTAGCCGATCCACAAGCGGTTGTGGTCACAAATGCCTGTGCCGAAGCATTCGATCGCGTGGGGATGCCGGAAGGGCGTTATCATTTGGCACAGGCAGTACTTTATTTAGCAACTGCACCAAAGTCCAATAGCCTGATGGGTTTTTTTGATGCTTTAGCCGCAGTAGAAATTGAGAATGTTGCAGAAGTTCCCACTCATCTAAAAGATGCTAGTCGGGATAAAAAAGGTTTTGGACATGGGGCGGGTTATCTCTATCCTCACGCTTATCGAGATCATTGGGTAGAACAGCAATATTTACCCACCAGCTTGCAAGGTCAATTGTTTTACCAACCATCAACCCAAGGCTATGAACACCAAATCGCTACACAAGTGGCACGTCGTCGGGAAGCTCAACTTGCTGCAATAGTAGAAGGTATTGGTGTTGCACCAATAGAAATCATGACTTATGGAACTGTTGACCGAGCAGATGAGCGCTGGTTGCAACGCACACTTTCTCAGGTAAGTACACAATTAGCATCTGTGCGCGATCGCATTTTCACTTTCGCTCAATTACAACGTCATCATTTAGTATTAGATTTAAATGCCGCCACTGGTTTACTTACTTGGGAAGCAATCCGACAAGTTCCAGAAGGTGGGGTTTATGCCTGTGTTCGCGATCGCTCTGATGCCAATGCTTTAATTGAACAAGCTGCGGCACTTCCTGAAACAATGCGACCAATAGTTTTTACTGCATCTGTTGCACAGATACCTGCAATGCTGGCATCTCTTGCCCCAAATGTACAGTTTGACTCTATTATCGGGCGCAATATACTAGCCTCGGAATCAGACAAGGGACTTGCTGCTGAAATTTTAAGTCAATTGCTCCCGCACTCAGTCAAGCTTATTTTAGCTGAGACAGTACCTCGGCATACCCAAAGGTTTTACCGCTTACTGCCCAGTCAAAATCTCGATACTCAATTGTATGAGCGATTAGTTTTAGCGGAAGAAGCTATTTATACAGATACCTCTGACCCCATGCTTAACTGGGACGCTGACGATTTGCGCCACGCTTTTGCTTCAAATGGACACTACGTACAAGTGGTTCTTGAACAGTATTTGACACCAATGCACATCTCGGATAATTTTATCAAGCGTTTATTTACTTCTAATCTTAATCGACCAAGTTTTTCCGACCGTCTGGCGGCAAATTTGACTGCTGAGGAAATACAGACTATTAAAAATTTGTTTATTCGTTACTTACTCAACCAAACCGTTAATTGGTCAAGCAGTGTGGCATTTTTAAATATTAGCGGATGAACGCTTTCTGGCTATCAAATCACAGTTGTGGGTAGCCGCAAGCGAATTACTTATCTTCTCTACAAAAGACTACGCGAACATTCTGCTTTGCTCAATTCGTAATGACATTGTGTAATTAATTCTCTGGAGTTTAGACTAAGCCATACAAAATGACCCAGCAGGGCTGAGTTAATCAGA
>NZ_CAWUDN010000047.1:0-57736 GCF_963920915.1 Nostoc sp. PCC 9305 | reverse complement strand
CTTGGAGAGTTTGTAAGAGTTGCCCGTTGCGATTCCACAACTTCACCGTCTTGTCAGCACTGGCAGAGGCAATGGTTTCACCGTCGGGGCTAAATGCCACGCCCAAAATCGAACTGCTATGACCTTGGAGAGTTTGTAAGAGTTGCCCGTTGCGATTCCACAGCTTTACCGTCTTGTCAGCACTGGCAGAGGCAATGGTTTTACCGTCGAGGCTAAATGCCACGTCCCTAAGTGAATCGCCATGACCTTGGAGAGTTTGTAAGAGTTGCCCGTTGCGATTCCACAACTTCACCATGTTATCCCAACTGGCAGAGGCAATGGTTTCACCGTCGGGGCTAAATGCCACGCTATTAGCCGCATTGCTGCTCACTTGGAGAGTTTGTAAGAGTTGCCCGTTGCGATTCCACAACTTCACCGTCTTGTCAGCACTGGCAGAGGCAATGGTTTCACCGTCGGGGCTAAATGCCACGCCCAAAACCGAATCGCTATGACCTTGGAGAGTTTGTAAGAGTTGCCCGTTGCGATTCCACAGCTTAACCGTGTTGTCATCACTGGCAGAGGCAATGGTTTCACCGTCGGGGCTAAATGCCACGCTCCAAACCCAATCGCTATGACCTTGGAGAGTTTGTAAGAGTTGCCCGTTGCGATTCCACAACTTCACCGTCTTGTCAGCACTGGCAGAGGCAATGGTTTCACCGTCGGGGCTAAATGCCACGCCCAAAACCGAATCGCTATGACCTTGGAGAGTTTGTAAGAGTTGCCCGTTGCGATTCCACAGCTTAACCGTGTTGTCATCACTGGCAGAGGCAATGGTTTCACCGTCGGGGCTAAATGCCACGTCCCTAACTGAATAGGTAATAATTTGACCGTCGGAACCCACGTCCCTATCCGAATCGCTATTACCTTGGAGAGTTTGTAAGAGTTGCCCGTTGCGATTCCATAGTTTCACCGTGTTGTCATCACTGGCAGAGGCAATGGTTTTACCGTCGGGGCTAAATGCCACGTCCCTAAATGAATCGCTATCACCTTGGAGAGTTTGTAAGAGTTGCCCGTTGCGATTCCACAGTTTCACCGTCTTATCACCACTGGCAGAGGCAATAGTTTCACCGTCGGGGCTAAATGCCACGCCCAAAATCGAACTGCTATGACCTTGAAGAGTTTGTAAGAGTTGCCCGTTGAGATTCCACAACTTCACCGTCTTGTCATCACTGGCAGAGGCAATGGTTTCACCGTCGGGGCTAAATGCCACGCCCAAAACCGAACTGCTATGACCTTGGAGAGTTTGTAAGAATTGCCCGTTGCGGTTCCACAACTTCACCGTCTTGTCATCACTTGCAGAGGCAATGGTTTCACCGTCAGGGCTAAATGCCACGCTAGAAACCCTACTGCTATGATCTTCTAGTCTGTTACGTTCTTTGACTCCATAAATTACTTGCTGGAGTGTGGCTACGGCCAAAACGCGGGTATCTGGTTCTACATTTTTATTTAATGTTTTGAGTTGTTTACCTACCCTCAAGCCTTCTACCAAAGCATCAAGTTCTAAATTTGCTGCCATCAGGTTTTGTGATTTTAAGCTTTGGGCGAGAATTTCGGTATTTATCCGACTTTTATCCGCATCTGCTTTAGCGGCAGTTACTTCCTGTTCTTTTACCTTTGCAAAATCTCGTTGCTTTTCAGCCTCTACCTGTCTGTCCTTAGCTAATTGTTCAGCAGTTTTTGTTTTATCAAGCGCGTTTGCTAACTTTTTTCCCCTTTCTTCAGCTAATTGTTGTGCAGACTTTGCTTGCTTCTCTTCTCTTTTAGCTCTTTCACTTTGCTGATTAGCAATGCGCCTTTGCTTTTCTGCCTCCTGGCGCTGTTCCTCTGCTTTTTTCTGCTGTGTTCGCACTTTTTTAGCTTCTTGAGTTGCGTTATTGCGTTGAGTTTCTGCTTCTAGACGCTGTTGTTCTTCTCTATCGCGGGCATCTTGGACAATCAGACGTTGGTCATTCACATACACAGCCACTCCCGTCATTAAAAGTGAAAATACTAGCAGTACCGCCGCCACATAAGGTAGTGCAGGTTTAAACTGTTCCCACCTATCCCGCAAGTTAAAGGGCAAATGTTTATTAATCCATTTGTAATCAAACACTTGCCGATAGATTTCATTCCGCACCCGCAAAACATTATTTTCCCGCCGCACCACCCCCGATAGCTTCAAGTGAGATTTAGCTAAAGACTGTTCCTCATCCACAATCGCCCGCTTACCCCAGCGAATCTGGCGGTAAATCGTCAAAACCTCCGGGTCTGGTGAGCGTTTGGTGAGCATATCGCGGACAAACTGCAAGTTATTGTCTTGCTCACTCATTGCGCCAAAAAATGTGCTGTTAACTATTTTGTCTATATACCTATTCTCCAAAGACGCGATGAATCGCGTCTCTACAAATCCGTGGCTCTTTGCTAACAAGGCACCACAGAGACGCTGCGTTAAATATGGGTGTCCGCCTGTCCACTTCAACACCTGGCGTAATACCTGGTTGGCTTCATTGCTGGGTAATTGCAATCCGTCAGCTAGAGGTAAAGCTTCCTCAAAGGTAAAATCAGTTAAATCTACACGCTGTCCAATATTAAAAGGTGTGCGCTTGGCATCGCGGATTAAATCGCCGGGAGTCGCTACGCCCATTAAGACAAAAGAAAGCTGCTCAAATTCAGGATTAGTCGCACGAGCAACATAGAGATAACGAATGGCGATAAAAAAATCATCCGTAAAATCCAGGCTGAGGGTAGAGTCAATTTCATCGACAAAAATCACAACTTGCCCCTCAACCTCAGCCAGCAAAACCTTCTCAAAAAACTGTGTCAGCCGTTGCGATACTCCCAGATGTTTGTGTTCTTGCCACCAACTCACCACATTTGTATCAAACATAAGTTGGTCTTCCAGTTCGACCAAAAAGCCTAAATACCACTGTTCGGCTGTGACATTTTCCCCCAATTTTTGGAGGTCAACAATTACTGAGCTAATCCCCTCCTCTCTTAATGTTTCTGCCGTGCGTACCATCAGGCTAGACTTGCCCATTTGGCGCGGCGTTAGCACATAAGCGAAAGTTGCCGACCGACATAAACCGAGCAATTCCTTATCAGCTTGGCGGGGAATGTAAATGCCACCGCCAGCTTGCACAGTCCCGCCAACAGTGTAAATGTTTGGATTAGCCACGCAGATGCTCCCGGAAATAATCAGTGTAAAGTTGACAACGGGGAAACACTACACGCCCTTCCCGGCGCACTAAACCTGCACCCCGCAAGCGAAAAAACATGCGCTCATCTACACAGGTGTTCTGGTGAATTATTTGGAACATACCCTGAACCAACTCCTGTTTGTTATGCAACCGGAAGAGGTGGTTACGCAAATGATTGCCAAAGGGGCCATTATCTGCGATCGCATTGGCAAATAATTCGGTAGGATAGAGGCGATCGCTAGCAACTGAGTAAAGTGCAAGCCTTACTAAATAAGGATGTCCACCGAGCAACGCTATTAATTGCTTTTCTTCGCTGGCGTTGAAGGGTGAACCATGACGGCGGTTTAAATCAGCAACCTGTGCTGCTGTAAAATCTTCCAAATCAATTACTAGCCCAACATTAAAGGGGGATTGGTTGAGATTATCAATTAGCTGGTAGGGTTCGGTGGAAGTAACCAGCGCTAAATCCAATTGCTTCCAGATGGGAGTGGTGGCGCGGCTATTGTGCCAGCTTCGCAGCATTCCAAAGAAATCAGAGCGAAAATCTGTATCAAAGACCCTTTCAACTTCATCCATCGCTAAAACAATGGGGTTGCCAAACTCCTTCAGCAAATAGCGGCCGACATAGCGAGTGCAACGCTGACTATTGCCCAAAGGCATATTCCAATACTCATCAACTTTATCTGTCATTTCCAGTTCATCGGTTAACCAAGTACAGAACTGGCGAAAGAAAAGGTCAGCATTAGTTAAGGCGGCTTTATCAAACAATTGGAAATCCAGCAAAGCAACCCGCTTACCTGCATTCACAGCAGTATGAATTGTGCGGATTAACAGCGAACTTTTGCCCATTTGCCGGGGGCCTTTAATTGTAATTGTCACACCCTGCCGCTCAATAGTCTGCAAGGTAAGTGCATCAGATGAGCGTTCCACGTAAAAAGCAGATTGCGATTCCATTGTTCCTTCCGGCATTTCCAGCGAGACGGGCTGTGCTGAAGGAAAGGGATGGGGTAGGGGTGATGGCTGACTCTTCTGGAGTAAATCTGCTTTCGATTTTTCTTCACTGATAGCCAATGCACCGCCAGAGACAGCTTGCAACAACTCTGCAATCAGGCGTGGCGTATCTTCTGCATCTTTCCAGAACGCCCAATTAATCCCATTTAAGTAAGCACTCAAGGGATACAAGAACGGTTCTTGATACGCCAGACGCACCGGGAGAATTATCGGGCGTCCTGATTGTGATTTTGCCAAGTGGTGTGCTGTCTCTATTTCTGCCACCACCATCTCGCTGCTGGTTGACAAGGCTGAAAGAAAAGTAATCAGAAAATCAGCTTGGCGGATTTCTGCTTCAATACATTCAGCCCAGCGTGTGCCGACAGACATGGTTTGGTCGATAAAAACTTTGTGCTGCTGCGATAGCGCCTGGAAGACTTGTAGCGCTACCGGTTCATCGGGGCTAGCATTACGCTTGTAGCTGATGAAGATGCGTTTAGTCTGTGAGTTTAACATTACTATTTGTCTTCCTTCAGCTTTTTGAGTGGAAAAGCTTTTCTAGTTGCGAGTCAATCTTGTACAGAAGTTGGATAATTCTGTACTTCGTCATCCAAGGGCGATTTTTGCCTATTTTGAAGATTAGCTGAACAAATTAGGATTTTATTCACAGCGCTATCAATTAGTTACACTCTACTACAGCGCAGTTGCAGGCAATTACCGACTGCACAAAAAAATCGTTCACGCAGCTAAAAGACTCGTTAATGGAGTGCAAAGACTCGTTAATGGAGTGCAAAGACTCGTTAATGGAGTGCAAAGACTCATTAATGGAGTTCAAAGCCTCATTAATGGAGTGCAAAGACTCATTAATGGAGTTCAAAGCCTCATTAATGGAGTGCAAAGACTCATTAATGGAGTTCAAAGGCTCATTAATGGAGTTCAAAGGCTCATTAATGGAGTTCAAAGGCTCATTAATGAAGTTCAAAGACTTATTAGAGATAACGATAAGCTGTTCCACATTTAAATTGCATAATTACGGCGGGCAAGATGCCCACCCCACAAGAGTTATATAAATTTTAGATATGCAAGCTAGATGTGGTTGAGCTTATAAAAATAATGTAGAGACGTAGCACTGCTACGTCTCTACAAAGGTTCTGGATAACGCATATTTAATTTGTAGAGATATCTATGAATAGAATTCAAGGGAATTAAACCCCATCTCAAACGCAAACAAAGCCTGCGTAGACAGGCTTTGTTTGCTAGCGCCAGACTATAAATCTGTGGACGCTTTGATATTTTTGCAACAGATTAAAAGACTAATTTCAATCAACGTTTCTGACTGCTCCCTTCACTGCATCGCCTGCATCTTCAGCTGTGCGCTTGACATTTTTACCAGCATCTTCAGCCCCACGCTTCACATTTTTTGTCACGTCTTCGGTAGCATTCTGGGTATTACCCTTGATATTTTCAATTCCTCGCTGAGTCCCCTTTACAAGACCTTCGCGCAATTCATCAGCGGAACTGCCGATATCTTCACCCAGGTTTTTTACTCTTTCACCAAGGGGTGTCCCTTGCTGAAAATTCCTGCCATATTGCTCTCGACTGTCAACTCCCTTCTGATCGATATTTTTTTGAGCATTTTTTACTAGCGCCTTAGCTCTGTCATTAGCTGCCTTTTCATCTATCGCTCTAGGATCTACATCACTGAAGTTATTCATCCCACCAGCAGGAGAATTTAGAGGATAATCTTTAGTGGAATCAGAACGCTCGACATTAGGTGCTTGATAACCAGGCTGTGGTGGTTGTGCTGCTACTCCTGGAGCACCACAAGCCTGAGTCAAAAATAGGAATATCCCTGCTAAAAAAACAGTTAAAACTTTCAAAGGACGAATATTTTTCAGCCAAGTCATTGCTTTTTTCATAGTTCTAACTCCTTGCATTTTTGTGATTAGTTAAATTTCAACCAAGATGGCATTTGGAATTACTTTTGTATCCCAAGCATTCAGAAAAATAATAACTTCCATTAATCATATTAATAATTAAATAAGTTTTGCCTCTAGCGCAAGTCACATTTTAACTAGTACAAAAGGAATAATTTTATCTAACTCTAGGGAGATATAAACTAAAATAATATGGTTGTTGGAAAAGAGCTACATCAACCTGTTTGATACTTCAAAAGCTTTGGATATATAGCTGATGTCCCACAATATTTGAGTATTTAGCCTTTGTTGCTACACCATTAAATGACTAAATTCATGAAGCAATTTTTACGCTGGATAATTTTGGGAGGGACGCTGTTTTTTTTAGGAAAAGCTCTGAAGGATAATTGGATTGAAGTAACTGCTATCCATATTGATGGGGTAGGATGGGCAATTATGGCGATCGCTACAGGGGTAACTTTACTAGCTCATACTTGGGCAGGCTGGATCTGGACTTGGATTCTTCAAGAGTTAAATCAACCTGTATCATCTCCCCAATTCATCCAAGTTTACCTAAAAACGAACATCGCTAAATATTTACCAGGTAATATCTGGCATCACTATGGGCGAATTATCGCCGCCAAAAATGCCAATATTCCTACTGGTGCAGCCACCTTAAGCGTTTTACTAGAACCCCTACTTATGCTAGCGGCTGCTTTAATCATCATTGTCCTATGTAGTAGCCAGTTTGCAGCAGCGAATACCACCCTTATTATACAAGTACTACAATTTCTCAGTTTAGCTGTAGTCCTTGGTGCGATTCATCCCTGGTTTTTGAACCCGGTTATTCGTTTTTTGTATAAATTAAAAGCAAAAAAGTCTGCTGCTACCACTGAACCAATTGTTCCCTTCAGTGTTAAAAGTTACCCTTTACGCCCTTTGTTAGGAGAAGTGGGCTTTATGGGACTACGCGCCACTGGATTTATACTAACTATGTTTGCCTTGGGTTCGTTGAATGCGAATCAAATTCCTTTGTTATTAGGGGCTTTTAGTTGCGCTTGGTTGTTGGGATTCGTTATACCGGGTGCGCCTGGGGGATTAGGTGTGTTTGAAGCGACTGCGTATGAACTTTTACGACACCACTTTCCAGCTGCCTTAGTATTTAGTGCGATCGCTCTATATCGCCTCATTAGTATTCTAGCTGAAACTGTGGGTGCTGCTCTTGCTTGGTTAGATGAACGCCTTGCAAAATAATGAATCAGGAAAAACTCATTTTTGTCTATCTACTTTCATCTGTGAAAACACACGATAACTATCCAGATTTAATTGCTGATTACTGCTTGGCTCTTCTTCTTCCATCTTAATCAAGTTATATTCTACATTTTCTGCATAAATAGCGAACGTGATATTAAAAATCTCGATAAAATTTATTACCCCTTTGCATTCCTCTTCGGAATAGTTTTCGTAAAAACGAATCAGATGAGCAATCCGAGTTTCCAAATGTCTCCGGGAATTTCTACAAATCAAAATAATCTTTAATAACATAATTACCAAAGTTAGAGCATGACCTTGATTAATTAATAAGATAAATAATTGTGAAGGCTCTTTAGCATTTTCTGTTGTAAAGTAATCAATCACTCGATTACAGGTTCTCAAGAAAAATTCTTTAGTGATAATTTCTTGATTATGATCCGTCTTCCATAAGGATAAACTATGTGCAAACTGCTGCCGCCAAGTCTCGACTGATTTTTGGTTTTCTACAGAAAGAAATAGATATTTTTCTAGGTTTATTTTAAATTCTTTCAGAGTTTGATTTTCAGTCTGCTTAATAAATATATGGGCAATATTATCATGACTAAATACGCCTCTTTTTAACACAATTGCTTTTATTAAGCGCAGAGCTTGGTCTCCTAAAATACTAGGATTTTTATAGCGTGTTGTGCTTGAGACGGCAGATTGAGAACGAGCAATATACATTGCGAGTTCAAACTTAAATTTCTCTTTTATCTGTTTAGAAAGCCTCCTAGCAGCCTCTTGTTGCTCTTTAGGGTTTTTATTATTAACAGATTGATCGATCAATAAATAGGAAGTGTAGCGATTAGCCCAATGACCTTTAGATGATTCTTCGTACTTAGTAGCAAATAATTTCAGATCCTTGTAATCTTTGCTATTGGCAAAATTCTCTAACCAGATTTTACAAGTTTTTACTACTGGAGGATTATTATCCTTAATTTTCAGATTTTCATGAACAAATAAATTCACTAAGTTTTGGATATATTTGTCTTTTCGATTAGTTTTCCAATTATTAACTATGATGTAGCAGCACCGCTTAAGTGTATTATATAATTCTTGTTCATGGTCATCTAAAAAAACACTATATATTCCAGGTATGTAATCGGAATATTCGGAATCAAGACCGTCTATAAATAAACCTTTGAATTCACGTAAAACATCCTCTGGTGGCAATTTCTTGACAATTTCCACAAAGAAGCTATAAACCTCTTCTTGGGCAGTTTGCACATCTAGTTGACTAGAGTTAGACGTAGCACAATGGGGATTTTCCTGAGTAATCGATAAACGATTAGCGGTCATTTCAGTTATCAGGACAAAAAGGCTTCCTGTTCATATTATTACCAGCTTAACCTTGGTGAACAGGAGCATCAATCTATTCTTCAGAAATTCAGTCATCTTTTTACATAAATTTGATTAAATAGGACTATAAATAAAGTATTAAAGATAAATTGTTTAATACTTCATCAAATAGTTCAGTGAAATTACTTATTTATAACCAGAAAAGACCATACATAATATGAGTGGGTTTATCTATAGATTTAGATACAACCCGCCCATACCTTCTATCGATGTGACTTTACCCATAACTTTGCCGCACCTGGAAGCATAACTTTGCCGGTGAACAATAGCCTAAACTGGATTACCAGTCTAACCAAAGTACTGGCGATGACAGTGAGGACAATTTTGCACAAGAAGATGTTGATGTAGTAAACTACCCCAACTTACCGAGTACGGTTGAAGTTGGAGCTTCTGTAGTAGCCGATCTGGAGGGGTTAGGTGCATTTGATCCCATGCCATTTCAGATCATCGCTTGTGGTGTCGGTTCACTCCCCAGGATTATCGCCGCAGCTTCGAGCACTTGAGTGTTGTTCATCGCTTCGCTTAGGTTTTTCAATATCAGTATTTAAGAACTTCTACATTGAGAAAGATAGAGAACTAAATTTTCCTTAACTAAAAAATATCTGCTGGATCTGCCGAGCGTAGTTTATTCATAGCTAACAGTCCGGAAACTGTAGACATTAAAATTGTTGAGATTAAAATAATTAATATATTATTGAACCTCATTATCATTGGTAAATTGGTACTTTTTGCTATGAAGCTGTAGATACATGAAGAAATAATAAAACCTGGAATGTAACCCAATAATGCTAATATTAAAGCCTGTTTAAATACTACATTTAGTAAATATTTATTAGTATATCCAATAGCTTTTAAAGTAGCATAGGCAGTTATTTGAGTTGAAATATTACTATAAAGAATTTGATAGACAATGACTATACCAATAATAAAACACATTACGAGCATAATGTTAAATATAAAACCAATAGGTGTTCTTGTAGCCCAATACTTTTTCTCAAAGTTTTGAAACTCTTGTTTGGTAAATATTAAGACATCATTACCTAAATTGTTTCGTAGATTGGTCAAAACTTTTTGTGGCTCGACACCAGAATCCAGAATTATCACACCTACATCGATCATTTCTGAAGTTCGGTTATTTTGAAATATTCTGAGGAAAGTTGAGTCACTGACAATTAAATTACCATCTACTCCAAAAGAAGGCCCCAAGCTGAATAAACCACCGATTTTAACTCGATAACCTTTAACTGCGTTAAAAGCAAATATTTCGACTATTTGCTCAGTATTTTCTGATTGAAATTTTTCAGCAACTGGGCCAAATTCTGGTCGAGATTTTTGGTCAAATAGTACCACATCAGGAATTTTAATTTTATCTAAATTACTCTCAAGTTCTGGTAAATTAAGAGCTATTCTCCCTGGTTCAACACCAATCAGATAAATAGAGTATTTTTCCCCGTTTACTGGATTCTTAAATTTAGCAAAACCCAAATACATCGGACTGATTGACTTGACACCATTAAATCCTAAAGCTTGATATAAACGAGTACGAGAAAAGCTTTGATTGGAAGTCAAGGATTTATATTGAGAACTAACTAAAAATAAATCTCCTTGGAGACTATGATGTACACGGATAGCACTTGAATAAAGAGCATCTTGGAAACCAAGTTGTGTAAACATCAAAATTACAATAAAAGTAATGCCAGCCACAGCTGCTAAAAAGCGAACTTTGTTTTGGGCTAGTTGTAGCCAAGCTAAAGGAATTTTAAAATTCATAAATCCCGGTTGTAATTATTTTAACTAACCTGAGGATGGCAATTATATTTGAATGGCTACATCTACTTGTAAGTTGGTTAAACTTGCAACCTGTTGATTGTCCTCTGGATTATCTATGCGGATTTTCACCTCAATTACTCTCCGGTCTGTGTCTACCCCTGGATTAAGACTTAAAACACTCTGTTTGCTAACTTGTAAACCAATCTCGCTCACTACTCCCCGTAATTTTCCAGTAAATGTAGTACTGCTGATGCTGGCTTTTTGACCTACACGCACTTTTTTGATATCAGTTTGATAAACTTCCGCCACAACATACATGTGAGACGTTTCACCTATATCAACAATTCCTGAATTGCCAATCGTTTCTCCTGTTTTGGTATGAACTTTTAAAATTCTTCCATTTATAGGAGATTTAACATAAGTTAAATCTCGTTCTACTTTTGCTTGTGTAATTGCAGTCATGGCACTTTCGACTTCGGCTTGTGCCACCTGAACATCTACATCACGCACTTCGCTAAGACTTACCAATCTGGCTTTTGCTTCTTTTATCTGGTCGTTAAGAGTATTCATACTCTTGTTTAAGTTTTCTTTAGCTTCTGTTAGTTGTTGTTGTACTGTCTGAAGTTCTAAATGCTTGCTATCTGCAATAGAAGCTGAAATAGCACCTTCTGTATATAACTGCTGATAACGATTATTCTCGGTTTGAGCGTTGTTGAATTGAGCTTGTAAGCGGGCAATTGTTGCTTGTTGAGTGGTAACTTCTCCTTTTAATTGAGTTTCTAAACGGGTCACTACTGCTTTTTGAGCCTCAATGTCTGCCGATTTTGCTCCGGCTTTAACCTGCGCTAGTTTAGCTCTAGCAACTTTAACTTTGTCTTGTGCCTGTTGCAGTGCCGCTGTCGCTTTAGCATAATCTTGGAGGAATGCCACTATTTGCCCTGCCCGAACTCTGCTTCCTTCTTTTACCAGCAGTTTTTCTACTCTGTTACCTGAGAGTGAACTGGGGGCAGATAATTGAGTCACTTCGCCTTGAGGCTCTAGATGTCCCAGGGCAGTAATCGCAACTATGACAGGAGCTGCTTTATCGGATTTTAATGGGTGAGTCTGAATATTAGACCGATATTGTGAAAAAACGTAGACAGATGAGAGTCCTATGGCTAATGCGATAAAAGCTGCCGAAATTATTCGCCATCGACCTGAAGATTTTTCAAGTAATCGGCTTTCTTTGTCTGCTGCCATATTTTCATCCTAATCTTACTACGCTAATGTGGCTGCGATCGCCCTTATATATGTATCTATAAGCATTAATCCTCAAAATAACACCAACTAGTCCTAGTTTTTTTCAACACAACCTATTACTCCGAACATTACCCATTACCCCATGACTTAAGAACCGAAACTGACAAGAAGTTGCCGCTTACCTCGAAACGGCCAGCGTCCATGTCCAAATCGGAAGTTATCAAGAAACAAAACATCTCCTTGCTGCCAGTTGAACACAATAGTTTCAGCGATGACAGCATCCCATATTGCTTCAATATCCTTGCGTGTAAAAGGAGTACCATTGCCAAGGGTACAATCTATAGAAATCTTCCCAGCACTATATAACTTTTCCAAAAATAGAAGTACTGGGAGCATCTTGCTGCTTAATCTTAGTAGTAATGGGCTAGAAGCTCCAACTATAAGCTTAAGGATTGAAGATCCTCTCCTTTTCTCTGACTTAACAGATAATACTAAATCACCCAAAAATTCCAGTGGTGTAATGCGTATTATGTGTTCATTTCTTAAGGAGTGAAAGCTAGTAATTAGATTAAACCAAACCTCTTCCCGTGTGTGTGGATGGCGACGAATACCCTCTACGTTGCTAATCATCACCATGATATCGCCTTCCCAAGTACAGTTCCAACCCCCTGCCTTGCATCTTTCTTCGGCAATACTAGGATTTTCAGTTTCAAAAGTTTCAATCCAACCTCTTAAGTAATCATTACTTTCTTTTGGTATGCGTCGGATATAGCGAACACCGTGAGTACGTATGGTATCCACAAGTTGATTTGGGAGGCGTTGCAAAACACGCCGACAGTCGCAGATTAGTGTTTGTCCCCCTACCTCTGCTTTTTCTAAACAGAAAAAAAGTATTCGTTCAGGAGACTTATGAGAGGACGCAGCTTCATTGTGAATAGGAAGGCTGACTGCTGGAGGGTATTCACTTGCAGTGTATACTAAGTCTTTCACTGGCTTGCGAACTACAAAGCTACCTATATGATCCCTTGGGGTAGTGATTAAATGTGCTGCGACATCTGCAAAATCTTCAGCAGTTTTCAACGGAAAACCCCGCAGTAAAACCGCTCCATGCTCTGCAAATCTTGAGTTGATTTGATTGACAGCATCTTTGTTTAAGAAATCCTCGCCAATCTCTTCAAAATTTAGTTGAAATGGAATATTAGTGGTTGTCATGTCTATATTGGTGGTTTTTACAAGGTAATCTTTTATTCCAAAGATTTAAGAGGTTGTTTGAAAAGTCCTCTTCTCGGTAAAAAAACGTTCTAAATCCCCCTAAATCCACGCCAGTTGCTCATGGGGGAAACCCCCAAGACCGCACTGGCTCCCCTTAAGAAGGGGGACTTTAATTCCAGTTCCCCCCTTTTTAAGCTACGGTGTATACACAAGTCTTTGAGAGTTGCCTCACAGCGTTTAGATCCCCCCTAACCCCCCTTAAAAAAGGGGGGAACCAGAGTCAAAGTCCCCCTTTTTAAGGGGGATTTAGGGGGATCTTCAACGATTTTGGTTTTACACAAAGATGTGTGTACACCGTAGCCTTTTTAAGGGGGGTTAGGGGGGATCAATAAGTGCCTAAAATCACAGCTAACTACTTTTCAAACAACCTCTAAGAAAAGGAATTAACCCAGTCTGGCAGAAATTTTCTACCAGTTCCAAAAACCATTATTGCTAATACTACCCATTACCCCATGACTTAAGAACCTAAACTGACAAGAACTTTCCGCTTACCTCGAAACGGCTTGCGTCCATGTCCAAATCGGAAGTTATCAAGAAACAAAACATCTCCTTGCTGCCAGTTGAACACAATAGTTTCAGCGATGACAGCATCCCATATTGCTTCAATATCCTTGCGTGTAAAAGGAGTACCATTGCCAAGAGTACAATTCCAATGGATATTACCGGGAGTGTACCACTTTTGGAAAAATAAAAGTAATGGAAGTATCTTGTTCCCTAATTTTATTACTAATGGACTAGAAGTTCTCGCTATAAACCTAAGAATTGGAGATGCTTCCATTTTATCTGAATTGACAGATGCTACTATATCACCAAGAAATTCCTGTGGTGTAATCCGCAGTGAGTGTTCATGTCTTGAAGAGTGATAGCTAGAAATTTGATTAACCCAAAGTTCTTCCCCTGTGTGTGGATGGCGACGAATACCTTCTACAGTGTTAGTAATCACCATGATATCGCCTTCCCAAGTACAGTTAAAATTCATTGCCTTGCACCTTTCTTCGGCAATACGGGTATCTTCAGTTTTGAAAGCTTGACTCCAACCTTTTAAGTAACTTCCACTTTCTTTTGGTAAGCGTCGGATATAGCGAACGCCGTGAGTACGTATGGCATCCACAAGTTGATTTGGTAGCCGTTTCAAAACACCCCGACAGTCACAGATTGGTGTCTGTCCCCCTACCTCTGCTTTTTCTAAACAGAAAAAAAGTATGCGCTCAGGAGGGTTATCGGTATATCCCATTTCGTTGTGAATAGGAAAGGTGATTGCTGGAGGAAATTCACTTGAATTGTATACTAAGCCTTTTATTGGTTCGCGAGCTATAGTACCACCCATGTAATCCGTTGGCGTAGTGACCAGCTGTGCTGCAACATCTGCAAAATCTTCAGCAGTTTTTAATGGAAAACCTCGCAGTAAAACGGCTCCATGCTCTGCAAATCTTGAGTTGATTTTACTGACAGCATCTTTATTTAAGAAATCCTTGCCAATCTCTTCAAAATCTAGTTGGAATGGAACAGTAATGCTTGTCATGTGTATATTTGTGGTTTTTACAAGGTAATCTTTTATTACTACAAACCTTGAATTATTCACGCCGCTCTACTTAGTTGGAAAGTTGAAAAAAGGTAAAAAGCTGATTTTAAAACCAATATTTTTTCTACCACCTGCCTTTTTTTACTAGTGTAATGTTCTCCTATAACTCTTTTTAGAAAGAGTCTTGTGTCAACTAATTGACAAAGAAAGAAGTGATGATATCTCCTCAGATATTGCTTGTAAAAGCAGCTGTTGAGATCTGTGCAAAAATAAATGATTGCCGCTTAACATTTGCAGCTGAAACTTGCTGCGAGTTTGTTCGTGCCAAGCCGAAAGTAAATCTTCAGTTATCACGTTGTCTTGCATTCCTCCAAACACAGAAATAGGACAATTTAGTGGCTCTTCCTCTATATAGCTGTATTTTTCAGCCAACAAAGTTACTTCTTTTAAAATCAGTGGTAACAATTCCAACAGTTCTGTATTGTCACGATACAGTTGGGGTAAATCGTTGATAGATACTCCTTTGACTGACTCAAATTCAGGGAGCTTCTCAACAGAAGGATGTAAATAGGGTATCTGAGGAGCTTGTGAAGCACCAACGAACAAGTGAGCAGGAGTTTTACTATTTTCGCGGCGCAACTGACGGGCGAGTTCAAAGCTGACCAATGCTCCTAGACTGTGACCATAGAAAGCGAATGGTTTGTCTAGATAAGGAACCAGAACTTCTACCAAGATTTTGACAACAGAGGTTAGCTCGTCGAATGACTGTTTGCCCAAAAAGTCTTTACTTCCGGGAAGCTTAACGGCACAAACTTCTACACTTGAGGGTAAGCAATCTGACCAAGGAAGAAATTCTGAGGTACTCCCCCCAAGGTATGGGAAGCAGAACAGACGCAAGCGGGCATCTGGATTTGGTTCGGGGAAAACGAGCCAATCACTTGAAACTGCGGTAACTGAAGAAGGTAATTCTGTCTGGGAAGTTCCCATCAGTTGGTCAACTAGCTCTGCTGCTAGTTGCGAAATACTAGGGCCCTGCACTAGTTTCATTGTGGGTACACTCACACCCAAAACGCTCTCAATTCGGTTACTCAGTTCTACTCCCATTAAGGAGTCAAGTCCCAGATTTGTCAGCGGTTTTTGACTATCCAATTTAGCAGGAGAAGTTCCCAATACCAGAGCTACGAGTTCTCGCAGGTGAGATTCCAAAATTTGCAAGCGCTCTGTTGGTTGGGCTGTCATCAGGTCGTCTAAGAGCAAATCTCCTTTGCTGTTGCGCCTGTCCGCCTTTGGTAGAAGAGCTGCTTCGTTGACTAGCTGAGAAAATCGCGCTGATGCGCCGGCTGGGTAAATCTCGCTCAACCGCTGCCAGTTAAAAGGTGTTATTCCTGTCTGCACTGCCTCAACACGGAGTAATTGTCCTAATATCTGTAGTGCTTGGTGCGATCGCAAACCTTTCATTCCCATCTGGTCTAAATACTGACCGATTACAGTGTTATCAGCGACATAACCAACATCAGCAATCGCACCCCAGTTGACGGTCAAGGCTGGCAGTCCTAAAGCGCGGCGGTGATGTGCCAGGGTATCAAGAAAAGTATTAGCGGCTACATAATTCCCCTGTCCGGCATTTCCAATAATGGAACTAAAGGAGGAAAATGACACGAAGAAATCTAAGGTTGCGTTCAAGGTATGGGTGTGCAAGTTCCAAGCTCCCATAGCCTTGGGTGCGATCGCTTTTGCTAAACGTTCCTGGTTGAGATCGAGCAGGAGAGCATCGTCCAGAACCATTGCTGCATGAATAATTCCTCGCAACGGCGGCATAGACTGGCTAATGTTTGCCAGAACACTCTTCACTTCCTCTTCGTGTGACACGTCTGCTTTCGCTACTACCACACGAACATCTGCTGACTCCAATGTTTTTACCGCTTCCTTTGCTGCTGAGGAGTCAGCACCACTACGACCCATCAGCACTAAGTGCCGCGCCCCCCCTTTCACCAACCACTGAGCCACTGCTAAACCAAACCCACCTAGTCCACCAGTAATTAAGTAAGTTGCGTCTGGGTGAAAAGTGACTGTTGCTTGAGATGAGGGAGCTACCGTTACATCTGGCTCTTGCAACGATATGACAATCTTGCCGATGTGCTTGGCTTGCGCCATGTAGCGGAAGGCGCTTACTACCCTGGATATTGGGAAGACTCTGTGGGGAAGCGGATGAAAGGTTTTTGCCTCAAAATATTCTATGACTTCACGGAATAAGGAGCCAGCAAAATCAGGGCGATCGCGTAACAGTTTGTCCAAATCTACCGCAAAGAAGGACAAATTATTTTGAAAAGGTCGCAGACCCAGTTTATTGTTCTGCTCGATATCGCGCTTGCCGATTTCTATAAAACGTCCATAAGCTCCCAGCACAGAGAGGCTCTTAGGGATAGCCTCTCCTGCCAAAGAGTTGAGGACAATATCTACACCTTTACCGCCAGTGATTTCCATCACCTGGGAGGCAAAGGCGGTGGAGCGAGAATCCATTACATGTTCTACGCCAAGCGATCGCAAAAATTCCCGTTTTTCTGGACTACCTGCCGTCGCAAAAATCTCTGCACCCACTGTCTGGGCAATTTGGATGGCAGCAAGACCCACACCACCTGCTGCTGCATGGATGAGAACCCGTTCGCCCTTACAGAGCCGCCCCAAATAGTGCAAGGCGTAGTAAGCAGTCAGAAAAGTCACAGGGATTGTGGCGGCTTCTTCAAAACTAAGATGCGTCGGCTTATGCACTACAGCACGGGCATCTGTCGTTGTATGCGTACTAAAGCTGTGAGGCGCACAAGCAATAACTTCATCACCGATCTTAAACCCTTCAACGTCAGAGCCAATGGCGGTAATGATTCCGGTACATTCTATACCAAGCGATCGCCCGGAGAAAGTCCCCTCCAAACTAGCATCATTTAACAAATTTATTGTCTTGGCAACATCCTTGAAGTTCAAACCTGTGGCGCAAACCTGAATTTCCACCTCTCCCGTCCCCGGTTTTGAGAGCGCCATCGCCCGCAGTTGCAAGTTATCTAAGACTCCTGGTGCAGAGATTTCCAAACGGAAGGGTTCTCGATTTTGTGCCAGAGATTTTGATTTTTGAATCAAATCTGCTGGCGATAACCGGATTAACCGATTTACATAGCGCTGCTTACCCCGCAAGGCGATTTCATCTTCTTTATCGTCTGCCAGCAACTCTTCTATGAGAGACTGAATCTCCTCTGGGGCAATAACAGGACTCAAATCCACGCGAGTGCAGCGAAGATTGGGATGTTCATTGTTAATGACTCGACCCAAACCCCACAAAGGAGATTGGGCAACCGAGAGGGATTTTAAACCTCCTACTGTCTGGGTAGAGTTCGTCACCAAAAATAGACGGAGAGAATCCGGCCAATTGACTTTAGCCAACGCCCCAAGCAAATGCAGTCCGCCCAAACAGCTGTTTGTTAAAGTTGATTCTAGGGTAGCTGCTGTCATTTTCTCACTTGGAGGTGTGTCTAGACTCCACAGATAAACTACGCCACGACAGGCAGGCTGATTTGCATCAACAGCTTCTAGGAGTAGCTGCATATCTTCTGCGTATTCCGGGCGAATTTGGAAGCTATCTGCATCAAGGCGCTTGAAGTCACTTCCAGGCTCTATCAGAATCGGGATTTGTTGGTGTTGTTTGAGTTGTTCTGCTAGCTGTTGCCCGACTCCAGAATTGTCAGCAAAAATTAACCAAGTTCCTGAATTTTCAGGCTTTAGAGGAATCACTGATGAGGGCTGAACTTCTTGTTTAAGCTTTGGACTAGTAGCCAGAATAACGGTTTGGAGAGACTTATCTGTATCTGCAATGCTAGCAACTTCCGCAAACCCGACATCTTTTAGCAAATCTTGCCACTGAGCCTCAGAAAGCAAAGGATGCGATCGCCGCAGTTGGACATCAGTAAATGACCACCAGCTGTTGAGCAATCCAAATACTAAATCCTGCCAATAGTCATCGGCTGTCAGTTCGAGTAAAACCAGCAACCCTCCAGAAGCGAGAAGCTGTTTGACATTTTCCAGGGTTTGACGAAGGTCACGAGTCGCGTGCAGTGCGTCTGATACTAGAATCAGATCGAATGAATGCGGCTGGAATCCTTGGGCGATTATATCCGCCTCAATATCCAAAACTTGGTACTTAACGAAGGGATAATCGTGAAACTTCTGCTCGGCAGAGATTGTCAACTGTGGGGTAATGTCAGTAAATACATATTCTGTTCGATGTCGTGAAAGCTTTGGAAGAACATAGGATGTCAGCGAACCTGTACCTGCGCCAATTTCTAAAATCCGCACTGTTCGTCCTTCTGGTAAACGTTCCAGCGCCATAGCGATCGCTTTCTCAACCAGCAGGTTATAGATCCGATAACTAGGTGAATCTTGGTACAGATGCTCAGATGTTGTCACAGAACTTTCAGGGAAAATCAATTGTAGCGGTTCGACTTCCCCAATCAATACCGAAGCTAACTTTTGACCGCACCGCCCTAACAACGTCAGTTCCGCTTGATAAGCAGGAAATTTCGCTAAAAGTGCTTTCCAAACCTCAATAGGTTGCTTCATTTCTGGTAGACGGCAAACCTCCCACTGGTCATCTACTCGACGCAGCACGCCTTCTTCAGCCAGTATTTCTAATAATCGACCCAAAAGTTGCCGATGCTGGGACACCACACCTAAATGTTCTGCAAGAGTTTCCGCGCTTATACAAGTATGGAATTTCGGCTTCCACCCAAGTTGCTCGAAAGCTTTGAGAATGTAAACAGCACATAAACCATCCATTTGTGGCTTTACCTGCTCGTAGTACTGCTTCCTTCCTAATTGCACGCTCAATTGAGCTGCTTGAGATTGGAGTTTCTGAGCGATTTGCATTGGCTCTAGCAGATAATCAGGGGTGGGGCGAACTAACTCTTGATTAGGACGTGCCTTCATCTCCCATTGGTATTCGTAGAAGTAATCTGCTTTTTCTAAACTTTCCTGCTTACTCTCCACAGACTGGCAGACTAATCCGATAAATTCTACTAGTACATTTCCTGCATCATCGATTAGTAGGATATCTCCTTTGAGACGGGTGGCGCTTTGCTCAACTAGGCGGGCATAGCTCCACATTTGCAGCCCTGGACGACCATAAACTTTCACTTGGTCTATCTGTACTGGTAGGTAAGTCACTTGAATACAAACAGTGGCGAAGGACACCTGAAAACAAGCATCAAGCATAGCCGGGTGTAACTGGTATTCCTCGACTTCTGTCTGCAAAGCATTACTCACCTGAATTCGAGCCAACGCTTCACCTTCGCCATTCCAAAGCTGCTCAATTCCTTGAAAACAAGGGCCATATTCGAGTTTTATTTCCTGGAATTGTCGGTATAGATCGCTTTTGAAAATTTCGTTGGGACAACGACTCTTAATTTCATCCAACACAACCTGCTTAGAGACAAAGCCATTTTCAACGCGAGTTAGCTTACCTGTGGCGTGTCGAACCCACTCTGATTGGCTACCTTTGACATTGCTGTTAATCTCGAAGGATGTTTGGTTTGACTCCAGACTTAACTGAAGTCTTGACACCCCACTTTTTGGTAGGAAGAGAGCTTTTTGAAATTCAATTTCCTCTACAATATAAGCTCCCTCTGGGAAGATTTCTTTCCCAGCAGCCAAAGCCATTTCGACATAAGCTGCGGCAGGATAAACCACAGTTCCTTGAACACGATGGTCATCAAGATAACTGAGGCGATGCTTGTCAATCTCTGTATCCCATATCGGTTGACTTGATTTGAGACGGCTTCCTAAAAGGGGGTGGACTTGTTGTCCCAACATTAAGCGGTCAGGAATTGTTCCAATCCGTACTCCCATCGTTTCTTCAGACTCGTTCCAATAGCGCTCTCGCTGCCAGGGATAAGAAGGCAGGCGCACGAAACGGCCTTGCGGATATAGCTTGTACCAATCAACTGGGTATCCGAGAGTGTAGAGTTTGCCAAATGACGAGAGCATTGTGGGGCGTTCTGGTTCAAAGCGCCGCAGACTTTGCAGCACTTTTCCAGATATCCCAGCTAAATCTTGACATTCAGAGATGGAATTAGCGAGAACTGGATGAGCGCTGATTTCGACAAAGGTATTGTAACCTGCTTGAATCAGGGAAGCGATCGCCCCTGCAAAAAGCACTGGCCCCCTCATGTTTAGACCCCAGTAGATGCCATCCAACTCTGAACCGTCTACCTGCTTGCTCGTAACGGTAGAGAACAAGGGAATTGTGGCTGTTTGGGGCTTGATTTCTTGCAATGATTGTGCTAACTCTGGCTTTAATGGCTCCATGAGGGGACTGTGATAAGGCACCTCAACTTGCAGGAATCGGCAGAAAATTTGTTTTTGCTCCAAAGATTTGGCAATTTCTGACAAAGCGGCGCTATCCCCAGCCAAGGTGACGGCACTGGGACTGTTAACCACTGCAATACAAACACAACTCTGGTATCCTAATTCTGCTAATACCCGCTCGGCTTTCTCTTGAGACAGCCCAACAGCTAGCATTGTCCCTTTCCCAGATGCCTTGGCTTGAGTGCGGCTGCGGTGGAAAATCACCCGCACGGCATCTTCTAGACTTAGAACTCCAGCAACGTGGGCGGCTGCAACTTCGCCAACACTGTGACCTACGATCGCTTGGGGCGTAATGCCCCAGGAACGCCACAAAGCAGCTAAAGCAATTTGTATGGCAAAGATGGAACACTGAGCGATTTGGGTAGAGTTGATGCGGCTCGTCTCTTCTGATGCTAAGAGTTCTGACAACAATGACCAATCAGTATATTGCTGCAACAATTCATCGCACTGTTCTATGACCTCTCGGAATACCGGTTCTGACTCCAACAACTCACGTCCCATTGCCCACCACTGGGCTCCCATACCGGAAAAAACAAAAGCCAGTTTGGGTTCAAATCTTGGAGCTAGATAACCAGAAGAGAGACCTGGACGGTTTTCTCCCGCCAGAAATGCTTCCAGATTTTCTACCAGTCCTTCCAAGGAATTCGCAACCAAGGCCAACCGATGATCGTGATGATCTCGGCGATTACTGGCAGTGTAGCAGATGTCCCATAATGAAATATCAGAACTCGAATCGACAGTTGTTAAAAAGTCATGGGTTACTTGTGCAACAGCCACAAGAGCTTCTGGACTTTTTGCCGATAGGGGCAATAGCAGACCAAGATAACCCCACTCTGAATTGGGTATATCTGTTACACCCGGATTTCTCACCACATCTCTCAAAGTCTTTTGCTCTTGAGCAGGAGAGCAGGGGAGCAGGGGAGCAGGGGAGCAGGGGAGCAGGGGAGCAGAGGAGAGTTCAATGTGCCTTGTTCTTTCCCCTCTGCCCCTCTGCCCCTCTGCCCCTCTGCCCCTCTGCCCCTCAATGTGAGAAATGCGGGTTACAGCATCCGTTGCTAATCCTGATAAAAGAACGTGGGCATTCGTTCCCCCAAATCCAAAGGAATTCACGCCGGCGATGCGCGGCCCATTTTCGTTTGGCCAAGGCTCAAGGGTGGTAGGCATCCGTAACCCCAATTTCTCAAAAGGGATTTTAGGATTCGGTGTCTGAAAATGCAGATGTGGCGGAATCTGGCAATGCTTAATTGCTAGGGCTGTTTTAATTAAACCTGCAATTCCCGATGCTATTTCCAAATGTCCAATGTTGGTTTTAACTGAACCAACAGTACAATAGTCTCCCGGAGTCCGATTTTTACCCAGTACGTTTCCTAAAGCGATCGCTTCTATCGGATCGCCTACTGGTGTGCCTGTGCCGTGAGCTTCAACATACTGTATCTGTTCTGGCGATATCCCCGCTAGACGGCAAGCTTCTTGGAGTGCTGCTTCTTGGGACTGTCCGTTAGGAACTGCGATCCCCTTGGTTTGACCGTCTTGGTTAACTACACTGCTGAGAATCACCGCATAAATTGGGTCTTGATCTGCTTGCGCTTGAGATAAAGGCTTCAAGACAACAATACCAGCTCCTTCGGCGCGGACATAACCATTAGCTCGCGCATCAAAGGTAAAGCAACGCCCATCAGGAGAAAGCATTGATGCCTTAGAAAATCCTATGCTTACTGCTGGTCCGAGTATCGCATTCACGCCTCCTGCTATTCCTAGCACAGACTCTCCATTCCAGATACTTTGACAGGCAAGATGAACTGCAACCAGCGACGAAGAGCAGGCTGTGTCAACAGTCATACTTGGCCCTTTGAGGTTCAATATGTAGGAAATGCGGTTAGCCGTGATACAGTGAACGTTGCCTAAGCTTGTGTAAGCGTTAATGGAGTCGCGATCGCACCCTTGGATGTTCAGATAATCGCTAGTTGATATTCCAATAAACACCCCTGTCTTCGAGTCACTAAGGCGATCGCCGATCAGCCCTGCGTCTTCCAGCGCCTCCCAGGCTACCTCCAGCGTCAATCGTTGCTGCGGGTCCATGCGTGAGGCTTCTCGCCGAAAAATCCCGAAAAATTGGGCATCAAACTCGTCTATATTATCTACAAAGCCGCCCCAGCGGGTTCGCATTTTGCCTGGTTTTGTTATATCTGGGTCATAAAATTTATTTACATTCCAGCGTGACTCTGGCACTTCGGTAATAGCATCCACGCCCGAAGCCAGCAGTTTCCAGAAAGCTTCTGGACTATTAGCACTGCCTGGAAAACGGCAGCCTATACCGATAATGGCTATAGGTTCTGTTATCTTACCACTGTCTGCACTTTCAAAGTCGGTAGTTTCTTTTGAAGTTTGCGGCTTAAAAGATTGCACATTCTGAGTCATAATAGATTTATTCTTAAAATAATAATTTCATTCTGGCGTTGCATAATTAAGTGATGAACTGTCCTCATTGTGCATCTCACCCATATTCGTAAGAACGGGCATCGATGTGATAAACAAATTTATATTTGCGTGTTATGCGAACGCCAATTTACAAAATCACATTCAAAACGAAGTTATTCAGATAAAATTAAGAAACAATGTTTGACAATGTACTTTATTAATAGATATCATCGTTGCTATTTCGACTAAATTAATGCTGTGATTTGTTTTAAAAATATGCAATGACAGTTAATAAAATTACTTAATTATTTTGTTGAGCAGCCCACTATATATTTTCTAAATTAAGTTGCTTTATAGTTTACATCTGCAATTGCGAATTAGAAAGAAGCAAATTGGAGATGACTTGTATAATTGGATATTCATTATCTAATAAGCATCAACTTACAGCTTATCAACAAGATAGTCAAGGGTTAGTACAAAAGATCCTACTAAACCTACTTTTCCCACTTTTCCTACTTTACCTAATAAGCGATACTGTAGCTAAATATACAATTATTCACTTATTGCGACTCCTCCCAATCAACTAACACCCCATCCACAATCGCAATCCCCCACTGCGGAAACTTCGCCAATAGTTTTTTAATCACAATTTGCAAAGCCGGATCGTCATTCCAAGACGAGAGCAAGTACTCGAATCCTGGGTTTTCTCTTAAAATACCTGCCATTTTGAGCCTTTCGAGTTTTCCAGTACGTGCTTTTGACCGAGCAGCAATTAATTCACTTGACCATTTTTCCGAATTCGGGGCGAGAGCGGCGGAACCTTCACCTTCATAAACTGCTTTGATTTCTACACCCGAAACTGAATTTTCAACTAACAACGAAGTGGAATTACCCTATTCTACCCCTGTGTTTGATAGCGATCGCACTCAACAATTACTTGAAAATGTGCTTCAAGCGAATGAACAACCGCTACCGATGACAGCAGTGGCGAAACGCCTTGGATATCCTAAGCGAGTTCTTTATAGGCATTTCCCAGAGCTATGTCGAGCGATTTCAGGCAAGTACATTAAGTATATGAAAGAATCTCGCGTCAAACGAATCGAACACTGTTGCGAGGAGGTAAAACAAGCTGTTGGGCAAGTTCACACTGAAGCTATTTATCTTAGTGAGGCAGCAATTTCAAGGCTGTTGGCTAAACCAGGATGTTTTCGCGACAAAAAAGTTCGCGCTGCTTTAAGGGCAGCGCGAAAAGAAATTTCTTTGGAACCATAACATTGCCACCCTTTATTGGAAGCATAAGCTTGCCGCAACGGCAAAGTTATGGTTAAAGTCACACGAAGCTTTTCGGTATTTTAAATTTTTAGTGGGGGTGGAGGGACTTGAACCCACACGACCTTTTACGGTCAACGGATTTTCATTCTCCCGCAGTTTTCACTGCTACCTGATGACAATAGCCAACTCAGATTTTGAGAATTGGACTCTCCCTTTACCCTCGACTTAACGTTAGGGTAGCTCCCGTCGGGTCTCTGCACCTTCCGAACAGTTATGAGTTAAGAGTTAGGAGTTAAGAGTTTTAAATTTACTCAGCACTCAACACTCATGACTCAGGACTTTCTTCGGCTTGGCTCAGGATTGCCATGTCTGTCACCAGATTTAGGTTTCCCTGAGTTTGAGAGCTTCCACTTGAGGGATTTCTCCTTCAAGGCTCAATTATTTAAGTCCGTAGCGTCTACCATTCCGCCACACCCCCAAAAGGTGTTTGGCAACTAGTGTAACTAGTTATTTTTTAGAGGTAGCAAATACCTCCTTATCTATTCCACCATCAATTGTGTCTTTTGTCCAACTAGATTGAAAATATTTTTTCCAGATTTTGCGATCGCTTCAGAGATTTGGAAGTCTTCTTAGTTTTTTCGTAATAATCTGGATAAGTTTTCGATCTTGTTTGACTAGAGCATTTGTTTGCTAGTGGATTCACATAATAGCATGATATTAGCTTTTGTCACGCAATCCGTTGAATCGCCCATTATAAAATTACTCCAGCCTGCCAAAGCTGTGCTTTCGCCTCCCTATTAGCGATTTCGAGGAATTCTGGCGCAGTTATGTTGAAAGCATTATGACTATACTTCTCTGAGTCCGTCTCTTCAGCCTATGATGGAAAACAGATGCTTAAGACTTGAAAGTTATGATTGTCGCCCTGCTATATCTGATTCTGGCTGGAGCTTACCTTCTGGTAATCCCCATTGCTGTTTTGCTGTACCTGAAGCAGCGTTGGTATGTAGCTAGCTCCATTGAGCGTGTCTTTATGTACTTTTTGGTGTTTTTCTTCTTTCCGGGTCTGTTGGTTCTATCGCCGTTTGTAAATTTCCGACCCCAACGGCGACAAGTTCAAGTTTAACGAGATTGGTAGGTCATAACTCTCATGCGACGGATTGACGCGATTGGAATTGGCTTGGGTGTTTTTATTGCCGGTGGCTTGGCATACTTAGGATTGCAGCTAGTCGGTTTGGATAATCAAAAAGCTGGTATATGGAGCCAAGTCTTGCTAGTCAGTGCCTTAGTTGGCTGGTTAGCCACCTATTTTTTCCGTGCGGTGGGACAAAAAATGACCTACCACCAACAGCGGGAACAGTATGAGCAAGACTTTTTGCAAAAGCGGCTAGACGAGCTTACTCCCGAAGAACTAGCACGAATTCAAGCCGAAATAGAACAAGAAGAGCAATCTCAGGTGTAAAGTTATCATTGGTCAGTTGTTATTTGTCCTTTGTCATTAGTCATTTGTCTTTTACTAATGACCAATTACCAATTACCACTGACCAATGACCACTGACTATTGACAACTTTACTAAATGACTGCGATTTCTGATTGCTTTAAAACCCTTGGGCACAATCGTGAGTGCGCTCTGATTCCGTTTATCACTGCTGGCGATCCAGATTTAGAAACAACAGCAAAAGCCTTGCAGGTTCTAGATCGTAATGGAGCCGACATTATTGAAGTGGGTATACCATACTCCGATCCTCTGGCTGATGGGCCAGTCATTCAAGCTGCTGCTACTCGTGCCTTGCAAAAGGGTACGAAATTGGAGCAGGTGCTAGAAATGCTGCAAGGGATTACTCCCAAATTGCGATCGCCCATTATTCTATTAATCTATTACAACTCAATTTTGCACCGGGGAATTGAAAAATTTCTTCAGCAAATTGCTGCGGCTGGGGTTGCAGGATTGGTAATACCTGATTTGCCCTTAGAGGAAGCAGCAGGATTGCTCCAAGCATCTAGTGAGATGGGAATTGACGTAATCTTATTGGTTGCTCCCACCAGTTCTGCTGAACGGATCGAAGCGATCGCTCGTTCTTCCCAAGGATTTATTTATTTAGTCAGCGTTACTGGGGTTACAGGGGTGCGATCGCAACTGGAAAACCGCGTGTCCGATTTACTCAAACAAATTCGTAGTGTTACTGATAAACCCATTGCAGTCGGCTTTGGAATATCTGAAGCTGCACAAGCCCGACAGGTAAGGGAATGGGGCGCAGATGGTGCGATCGTGGGTAGTGCTGTTGTCAAACGGTTAGCAGAAGGGACACCAGAGCAGGGACTAAATGCGATCGCCCAATTTTGTCAAAGTCTTAAGGCAGCCATCAAGACGACCAACACCAGCACAAATACTCCTCTTGATTAGACGGAGAAAGTAGATTAAAAAAGTATAACAGTGTAGTTTTTCTATCCTTGTTTGGTAGACAATTTGACCATTATGGTCTTGAATATTAACATCAGATATGATGATGTAAAAAAACTAGCTGATAGAGTCGCTTATAGTTTGAGTATTATGTGAAATTAAGTAGGCATAATTTATGAGTGTGAGAGTGAGTCAGTCACAAATGATTATAGTTACGTCGCAATCGAGGAGCAAAGGCGATGAGTGAGAGTATGGCGTTTATCGGCGGGGTTGCCGTAGCTGGGCTGGCGGCTCTCGTATTGCTCAAAGGCACAAATACCCCTCTGCAATCTAACTTCGCTGTTGCTCCGCAAATCCCAGGTGCTGTAGCACCGGGAATGCCAGCACAAATGTATTCTCCTTACAACCCTTATGCGCCGCAACCAGTGTATCCCGGTCAGGTTCAGCCACCGACTGGTACTAATAATGACCAGCGCCTAGAGATGGAGAAGCTGAACACGCAGATGCAACTGGAGCGTTTAAAAAACGACAATGAACAGCTAAAGTTGCAAAATCAACAACTCCAGGGCCAAGTCCAAAATTTCAATACTCAGCAGCAGTGGCAATTAGCCCAGCAGAATAACCAACCAAAAACAGCAGCAACATTCCAACCGCAAAATAATTGGTGGTCTTCACCCGTGCTTTGGGCCGTTGGAGGCGCAACTCTGACTATTGGTGGTGGTGTTGTTGTCGCTGGGGTATTGGCTTTGTTCTCACCACGGCAGCGTCCAGCCCGTACTGTACAAGTTATTCACCCTTACCAAGGAAATACGCCGCCCTTGGTTCCAGTCCGTCGTGCTGAGTTTCTACCTGCTTCGCGGATGGAAGCAAGACGAGTTGAAGCCCAAGAATACGACGAAATGCACGGATAGGGAAAATAAAACCACAGATAAATACCTATTTAAAATCTCGTTTCCAAGTTATACCTGGAAACGAGATTTATTGAGCGAATGTTGCGAATCCGAGAGGCGACAGCCCTCCTTTAGTCATTCCCAGTCAGAAGAAGCTGGAAACAAGGAATAACTGTGTTTACTGATAACTGTTAAAAGCTGCTTTTAGGAGTTTCTGTGGTGTTGGGACTCTGTGTGGTTTCAGGTTGGTTCGTATCGGGAAGTTTCTGTTGGGTATTTTTCTGCTTACCTTGATTTTCTAGCTGAGTTAGTGTCTGTTTTGCGAGATTTTCGGCTGCTTTTTTAAATAATGGTTCTATTCTATTTCGCCAATATTGAGTATTAGGCAACTTTTCTGGATGGTTTCTATAATCTAAAACTTTATCCCATTTCCCATCATCTATTGCTTTATTTATCTCATTAGATAACGCCTCTGCCTTTGCCCAATCTTCTTGCCACTGGGCAATCATTTTGCCCGTCTCTTGGATACCAGAAGCAGCATTTGCCGGAACCGATCTTAAAAGTGCGATCGCACCAATTATATCTCCTGAATCGTACTTCTTTTTTGCTTGCTCTACAATATTGGCACTGTTATCATTAGGCTGCGATCTTTGTGATTTCTCAGCGTCGGAAGTTGACCCCTTCGGCTTTTCTGATAATGGAGTGACTACATCCTTAGATTTTGGTTTTGGCTGAGAAATTGTTCGAGTCGCAATCAAGCTACTATCATCTACAATCCTAGTTGCAACACCTTTGTCACGTAGGCAAGAAGCCCATTCTTGATTATTGGTTATCACGGTCGGGTGTGCCCAAGCCAAACGACCAGATTTAAGTTTAACTTCTATCCAACCTGCTTTTGTCCGTTTGCCAGTCACCTCGAAACTAGTATTATCACCAACTGTTTGCACAATATTATTAGAATTTATCGAACTAGGTTCAGAACGGATATTAGAATTTCCGACGACAACAGCCGAGCATTTATTTGCTAAGGCGGTATCCTTACCTGTAAGATTTAAAGCTAAATTTTTCACATTTGGATATACATTTGCTACCAAGGCAGCCGCACCACCCGCCAGTAATATGCCAATTAATATCGGCCAGGGGTCGGATTTACTAGAGTCTTTACGCGCAGGTTTAGCAGGGATAGGATTTGCTGGTGCAAATGCAATAGTTTGCAGCCGAGATACTTGAGGCTGGGATTTGGCTGCTTGGTAACTGGAATTGTTGGCGACTTCTTGAGGAATGGAAAGTGCAGGTACTGGATTAATCGCGTCTTTACATGCTTGCAGTGCTTCCGTGGCGTTTTGGTAGCGGTCTTTGAAGTGATAACGCACCATTTTGGACAACACTGCCGCCAGTCGATGGTTCACGGTTACTGAATGCCGCCAAATAACTTCCCCCGTTTCTGGATCTTCTTGCAATTCTGTTGGCTGTAATCCTGTTAATGCCTGAATGGCGATGATGCCAAGGGAATAGATATCGCTATTGGGACGGGGTTTACCTTGCCCTTGTTCTGTGGGCATATAGCCAGGAGTGCCGATAACCACTGTGGCAGAGGCTTGTCCGCCCACTGTTATCAGTTGTGTACGCAGTTGCTTCACTGCCCCAAAATCAACTAAAACTAACTTATTATCTGAGGCACGACGGATGATATTATCCGGTTTGATATCGCGGTGAATCACGCCTTGGCGATGGACAAATTCCAGAATCTCCAGAACTTCCTGCAACAGTTGAACTACTTGACTTTCACTCCAGCGCTTACCAGGTATAAGTTCCTCAGCTAGCGTATGTCCTTCAATATATTCTTGTACTAAATAAAATTCTTGGTTTTCGTCAAAATACGCTAGCAGCCTCGGTATTTGGTCATGGTTGCCCAATTTTTCTAAAGTTTCGGCTTCGCTGCTGAACAGGCGTTTAGCAGTATCAAAAACTCTGGAGTCAGTTCCGGGTTTAAGGTGCTTGACAACGCAAATGGGATTGCCGGGCCGCCTAGTATCTTGGGCAATGTAGGTTTGACCAAATCCTCCCATCGCGAGGACTCGAATTACTTGGTAACGATGGTCTAGTAGCTTGCCTATCATATTCCCTCCCCAGAGTTATTACCTAATTTTCCAGCTGGTAATAAATATCTCCAAATTTTCTTCAATGAAATCCGCTATCTTGAGAAAAGATTTAGATTAAAAACGCAGCTTTTTAATAAACGCAGACTGTTTATTTTTCTTTTAGTGCCCCTGTTTATTACCAATGCCACCTAAAATAACAAATCCAGTTGCATGGCAGCAGGCTGAAATCCTCATGCAACCTGCTTTCATTCGCGTTATCGACAATATCCGCAAGCAGCTTGATGAATCTTCCTGGACAGGAACTTACCACGATGTCTTGATTTGGCCGCCTAGCACCACTGATGAAATCAAAGCATTGGTGACTGAACTGTTGCAAGCAATGGAAACTGCAACACCCCAAGAAGCAGATGAAATCAGAGGAACTCTGGCTCGTCTGCCGATGCCCCATCCAGGATATCATCTACGTTTGCAGCGTCAACAGCAAGAAGCGAGTATCGATTTGTGGGAACTGTGTTATGAAGTGTGTTTTCTTGCATACACACCACAGAAGGAAGTTGCTGATATTGATACTAGTTTAATCGATGAATTCGGTGAAGTGGATTGGCTGCGTTTGGATGCTAAGTCAAAGGAGTTGGTTGAGCAGGCGTTTGCTAAATTACCAGAGAGTTGAGAGAATTACGTGCGATCGCATCTGCGACTTTATTACAGGCGATCGCACTCTTAGTAAACTTAAGAATACTGACCTGCTAAAATCAACCTGTCCCGTTCTTCTAAGCGCTCTGATTGATTGAATTGGAGAATTGCAACAGTTACTCGCCCTTCTGCTGTCAATGATGCAATCTCTGCTCCATTCATCTGAAAGTGATCGCTCCATTTTTGAGTCCTTGGATTGAAAAAGGGTGTTAGTTTCCCTGTTTCAGGATCGATTGACCCCAAATCAGTACCCTTTGCACGATTACAGTATGGACAGGCGAGAGCTAGATTCTCTGCTTCAGTAGTGCCACGATGTTTTTCAGCAATAATAGACCTCTTGCAAAAATATATTTTTGCACTCTTAGGGAAAAGGGAAAAGGTTAAAGGGAAAGGATTTTGAGTTTTTTTCCCCTTTTCCCCTTCCCCTTTACCCCGACTTTTGCAAGAAGTCTAATATGTTCCATCTCAAAACTAAATAGTGCAGCACTCTGAGGAAATAAGCAGTACTCACACCTTTGGTTCGCTCGTTCAATTACGAGTTTCCGCAACTGGGCTGATACATAAGTCATGGATTTTGGCGTAATTGCTCGAAGACATGAGCTTTTGCCATACGCACAAGATGTTCTATAGTCAGATAGCGTTCTAGTTCAGCTTCACCCTTCGCTGAAAGTGTTCCTGCTTTACTTTGTGCTAGTAAATCACTTACACGACTTTGGAATTCGGGTGAGGGTCGGATTGCCAGAATTTGTTCTGATGTAGGCTGACTAGCTAACAATCCAATAATCTCTTTCTCGTCGATAAAATTGCCAGACTGTTCGTTCAATAACTCTTGGAAACCGCGTTCTACTATCTCTTGTAAACGGTCTTGGAACTGCTGTAATTGCTGTCCTAGCTCCTCAGATACCTCAACAGTGATTTGCATCATCTAGCTCTGTTGTTTTTTAAATCAATCTATTAGCTATAAGTCTAGCTACAAATCAATCTATTGGTTTAATTTTATAAGTATCGTGTATAACTAGTTACTGCAAGCATATTTCCTAGTTTACTATACAAGAAAACCAGAGATGCATTGAAGCCACAAACGCTTATTTGCTAAGATTTCCAGTGCGACAACATTGAAACAGGGCAACTTCTCATCACCATGCCAACATCTACACTTGACGATAAAGACGCAGCAGCTATCGAAGCTGCCAGAGTTGGGGTTGCAATATGCGATCGCACCGCCTGGGGGCGCATCAAAGTAGCTGGCGACGATCGCCTCAATTTTTTACACAACCAAAGTACTAACAATTTCCAAATACTCAAACCAGGACAAGGCTGCGATACGGTTTTTGTCACTTCCACAGCTAGAACAATTGATTTAGTAACCGCCTACGTTAGAGAAGATGCGGTAATCTTGCTAGTTTCACCCAACCGCCGCCAATATCTCATGGAATGGCTGGATAAATATATTTTCTATGCCGACAAGGTGGAATTATCTGATATTACCCAATACACCAACACCTTCAGCCTGATTGGCCCAGGAAGTGACGCTGTTTTAGAAAAGTTGGGTATTGGCGAACTCATCGGGCAACCTTACGCTAGTCATAAAGTATACACGATCGCTCCGGCTGAGGGCGTGCGAATTGCTGTGGGTAGCGGGTTAGCCGCGCCCGGATACACCTTCACTTTCCCCTATACTGACAAAGAAACGGTGTGGAACAAATTGTTAGAAGTTGGGGCAGTAGAGATGAGCGATCGCGCCTGGGATGCTTTGCGAATTTTACAAGGTCGTCCTGCGCCAGATGCGGAACTCACAGATGATTACAATCCTCTGGAAGTTGGTTTGTGGCAAACAATTTCTTTTACTAAAGGTTGCTATATTGGGCAAGAAACTATTGCTCGGTTAAACACATATAAAGGTGTAAAACAACACCTTTTGGGTATCCGCCTCAGTGCCCCTGTGGAAGTTGGAAGTGCGATCGCAGTTGGAGATGAAAAGGTCGGCAAACTTACTAGTTACACCCAAACCGCTGATGGTTACTTTGGACTAGGTTACATTCGCACCAAAGCTGGTGGCGTAGGCTTAAAAGTCAAAGTGGGAGAAACTGAGGGTGAAGTCATAGAAATCCCGTTTGTTTCTCACGAATATCCGTAAGTAATTCAAATCAAAATATCTTTCTCTTTCTCCCTAGCGCCGTAACAAAATTCATCTACCCAAGAAGCTATACTACGCGCATTTGTAGTTGGTAAATTCACTTTGCTCTTAACTTCTTGTGGTTGAATATTCGGATCTTTGACGTTACTTTTAACCTCAGTAGTAATTGCTAGCGATGCTCCTGAAGGGAGCCGCCCAAGGGGCGATCGCACTGGTTTGCCGTTACTAGAAATCTCACTGGTAACTGCCAACGATGCACCCACAGGGATTCGGCTAGATGGCGCGTTGCTCTTAACTTCGGTAGCTAATGCTACAGATGGCATAGTTTTGGCTTTGTTGTTAACCTGACTGGTCATTGTCGCCGATGCTCCTGAAGGTAACTGACCAGAGTGCCAACGTACTAGTTGATATTCCCTTAGCAAACCGGAGGATGGTGTTTTTACCGGAGTATCAGGAGCAATTTTAGTTGCTGCTACTACCAACTCAGGTTCGCGTGTGCGACTTACCTCAGCAGTAGCTGTAAATGATCGGACAACTCGATCGGCGCGTGGCAAGTTGTAGTCTAGAGTTTTGGCGAGAGAATTAGGCGCAATCTTGGTAGCAGTTTCAACCGATGACAGATGTTTATCCTCAGAATACTTCTCATCTGGCAACTCGTTTTCAACTTGACTGGTAGTTATAGAATGGTCTGATTTGATTAAACGTAACTCTTCATCAGGATTGAAGTTAAGACCTAATGCAGCGACTATTTTATCTGGATCGTTATTCAGATCCACCATAAAAGAAAGTATTTCATCAAACTGGGGTTCTAAAACAGACAGTGTTGCCAAAATAAAACCGGATAAAGGACGGCGCAGACCATCGTAAGTGGCCCAAATTCGCATTTTGACCAGCCAGGAAATATTTTGCTTGTAGTAAATAAGCCACTTTTGTTTTAAGGATTGACGCAGCTGCTGGATATTCATTGGATGCCTCACTTCAGTCAACAAGATTGCAGACCTTGATATTAAAAATTTAGCTTGATTTCTGGGGATGAAACCGATAATAGAGCATCTGTTTGACTCTTTCACCACCTAGCAAATGATTTTCTATCAGTAGAGATACTTCATCCGGTTGAACCCCGCTATACCAAACCATATCCGGTAATATCAGCACCATCGGCCCATTGCCACATTGTCCTAAACAGCTGCTAGCCGTTACAGTTACACCAGGGATTGGCAAAGCTGTAAAAGCTGCTAAAACCTTGACTGCACCTTGCTTTTTACAAGTACGATTTTGACAGACTCGCACACATTTAGAAGAGTGTTGCTCTATTATCGGGAAGTCTGATGGTTGAGTAATGTTGGTCATTTGTTCTTTGTCATTTGTCATTTGTCATTTGTCAAAAGTCGGAAGCTAATGACCAATCTGACTTTTCACGGCATCTGGAAAACCTCACTTCTATTTCTCTCTCCTAAAAGGAGCTACGGTGTACACACAAGTCTTTGAGAGTTGCCTCACAGCGTTTAGATCCCCCCTAACCCCCCTTAAAAAAGGGGGAACTAGAGCAATACGGTTCAGTTAAGGCTAAAACTCTTTATTAAAGTCAATTTTTTTAACGAACCGCAGAGGCACAGAGGGAACAGAGAGAGGAAAAAAATGCTTAACTGAACCGTATTGGGAACTAGAGTCAAAGTCCCCCTTTTAAGGGGGATTTAGGGGGATCTTCAACGATTTTGGTTTTATACAAAGATGTGTGTACACCGTAGCTCCTTTTAGGAGAGAGACTTTGAATTTTCCCCCTTCCTGCGTCGGGAAGGGGGTTAGGGGGTTAGGTTTTTGGTGGACTTTTCCACATAATGCGAAAAGTCAGAATGACCAATAAACTCTTGGAGAGGCTGCGCCCGAAGCGTAGCTATGCCGCAGGCTTTACGACTACGTTAAGTACAAGTGAATAATAACTAATGACTAATGACCAATGACCAATGACTAATCTATTGAAAGTCCTTTTGAGGCTAGCCATTCCGGGTTGAATATCCGCGACTGATACCGGGAACCACTATCACACAAGATGGTGACGATGGTATGTCCTGGCCCCAATTGCTTCGCTAAGGCAACAGCTGCCCCAACATTAATACCTGTTGAGCCGCCCATTAATAACCCATCTTTCCTCAGCAGTTGGTAAACTACTCGCAAAGCTTCTTGGTCATCGATTTGGATGGCATCATCAGCAGGTGCGCCTTCCATATTGGCTGTGACACGACCATTCCCAATGCCTTCAGTGATGGAATTTCCTTCTATCTTGATTTCGCCAGTTTTGACATAGCTATAAAGTCCACTACCCAGCGGATCGGCTACAACACATTTAATTGCTGGATTTTGTTCTTTTAAGTACAATGCTACACCAGCATAAGTACCACCAGTACCAGTTGCAGTTGTCCATGCATCTATTTTACCATCTGTCTGCGTCCAAATTTCCGGCCCTGTGGTTTCGTAGTGGGCGAGGCGGTTGGCTAAATTATCAAACTGATTTGCCCAAATGGCATTTTCCAACTCAGCAGCGACTCTACCAGATAGCTTGACGTAGTTGTTCGGGTCTTTGTAGGGGACGGCGGGGATGGGACGAACTTCTGCTCCTAGTGCTGTCAGTGCATCTATCTTTTCTTGTGACTGGGTATCGGGAATAATAATTAGACATTTGTAGCCTTTGGCGTTACAAATATGTGCTAGTCCAATGCCAGTATTACCAGCAGTTCCTTCTACAACCGTGCCACCAGGTTTGAGTAGACCTTTCCTTTCCGCATCTTCGATAATGTAAAGTGCGGCGCGGTCTTTAACGGAACCCCCAGGATTGAGAAATTCTGCTTTCGCAAGAATTTCACACCCTGTTTCTTCGCTAAAACTGTTTAAGCGAATTAAAGGGGTATTGCCAACAGCGCCAACGAAGCCATTCTTTATATCCATTTTGACTGTACTTGTGTGAGTCTCTATAAAAATTTTGGCCTATAGCTGTAGCATGATTTACAACTGATTTGCCTAAAATTCTATGATACTTACATTGGAGCGATCGCCGTTGGTGTGCTTCCTATCTCACTCCTAACTCCCCACTTATTCACTTTCCGTAGTAAACTCTAGCATTACCGTATCCGAGCTTTCGCATATACCTGTTCCATTCTTCAGCTTGGAATCGATTGGGGAAAGGCCCTACCGCTACGTGTGGGCCCCGTGGTTGCGTCCTTTCGAGGACTCCGCCAGATCGTCCTAAATCTTGTGTCAATCCGCCTAAATTCTGCCTAACTTGTGCTGCGATCGCAGGTAACTGTTCGGAAGTGGTGGGAATGGCGACATAATATCTAGAAGAGCGCCTATTAGCATTTATATTATTGCGATCGTCTCTATAGTTATAGTTGCCATTGTCTGCATTTATTTCCTGTCCGTTACCAAAGCTGATAATTCGGGCGTTATATATGCCTCGTGATTGTAGCTCATTCACCCGTTGTTGGGCGTTGGCGACTCTGTTAAAAACTCCTGACTGAATTACAGTTCGGCCTTGGAACTGGCGAATGTAAGCACTGGGTTCAATCTGACGTATGGCTTGTAGTGTCTGGAAATCACTACCATCAACGTAAACTAAATAGCGCTCAAAGTTCTGGTTATATTGACTAAACTGTGAAGGCTGAGAGGGCTGAAAATTTTGCTCAAATCGATTATTCGGTAATGGTTGAGAAGGCTGAAAGTTCTGCTCAAATTGATTGTTCTGTAATGGTTGGGAAGGCTGAAAATTCTGCTCCAATTGATTCTCTTGTACTGGTTGGGTAGGCTGAAAGTTCACTTCCGGTTGATTGAAATCCTCTGCTTGAATTGGTTGTAACTGCGGTGATGGCTGTTGACCAAAGGGAATTGGCGGTGGCGGTAAAATCTCACCAGTTTCTTGAGCTAGTAATACGTTGCTGTTGGAAATTTGTGCTTGCGCTGGGGTAGAGTCGGGAATCAGTACTAACCATCCTCCCACTAACAAAAAGAGAAGTCTCATAGTAGGCTTCCAACCCTTAGAACTTCGGCGCAGCATTTGAAATTGGATAAATTGACTTGATATTCCTCTCGACATAATAGTTAGAAAGTAGTCACAGTATTTTTAGGTAATTTCCTTCAGGAACTTATTAGTTCACCGTTGTAGCAACTATATAGCGTTAACGTAAAGTTAGCTCATCTGCGTGGCAAAAAATACATCTGTAATTAATCTTAGATGAAAGCTGTTTACGGACGCACTTGCTTCCGTTATGGATGGAATAAATAAGTCAAACCCTCTTCCCTTCTGCTTGGTTGTTGAGCGTAGTCGAAACACTGCCTCACTTCTACTGTCAAAGACGCTGCGCGAACGACTACGCTCAGTGACCACCTGCCTTCTGCCTCCTGCCTCCTGCCTTCTGCCTTTAAAACTGAAGCGCTTTAGTAGCAAGGCTTTGAAGAGTGTATGCTACAATTGGACAACCACGCAGCTATCGTGTCGTGCTTTGTATGAAAAAAGTCGTCGTTGGTCTTTCTGGTGGCGTTGACAGTTCCACCGCCGCAGCTATCCTGCACCATCAGGGCTATGAAGTGATTGGTTTGACTCTTTGGCTAATGAAAGGCAAAGGTCAATGTTGCTCTGAAGGTATGATCGACGCGGCTGAACTCTGCGAACAACTGGGCGTTCCCCATCAGGTTGTAGATATTCGGGATGTCTTTCAGACGCATATTGTCGATTACCTAGTAACTGGTTACAGTGCTGGGATTACACCTTTGCCTTGCTCCCAGTGCAATAAAACGGTGAAGTTTGGGCCAATGGTGCAGTATGCTCGTGAAGAATTGGGATGCGATCGCATTGCCACTGGTCATTATGCCCGAATTAGCTATGACGAAGCAACTGGACGTTACCAATTATTAAGGGCTGTTGACCGCAACAAAGACCAGTCATACTTTCTTTATGATTTGTCTCAAGATTTACTTGCAGCAACTATATTTCCTTTGGGCGAACTAGAAAAAACTGACACGCGCCGGATTGCAACTGAATACGGACTGAAAACTGCTGATAAACCAGAAAGTCAAGACTTATGCTTAGTGGAAAGTAATGGTTCCATGCGGGCATTTTTGGATAAATATTTAGCTCCCAAAACAGGCGATATTGTCGATGCGACGGGTAAAGTTTTGGGACAGCATGATGGTGTCCATCACTACACCATTGGCCAGCGCAAAGGCTTGGGGATTGCGGCTGCCGAACCGTTGTATGTGATTGAATTAGATGCGGAAAATAATAAAGTAGTAGTAGGCGATCGCACTAAGGTAACTCAGCCAGAATGCACTGTAAATCGGGTAAATTGGGTTTCCATTGCCGAACCATCCACCCCAATTCATGCCGAAGTGCAAATTCGCTATCGTTCAACGCCTACACCTGTGACAGTGATTCCGTTGGAAAACTCCCGTGTGCGTTTGGTATTTGATGAACCCCAAATCAGCATCACTCCCGGACAAGCGGCGGTGTGGTACGACGGGGAAAAAGTGTTAGGTGGCGGAATAATTGAGCAGTTTAGTTGAATCTTACCCTCCTTTTAGCAGAAAGCCAAAACTGCCCCTTCTCATAACGAGGAGGGGTATTTTATTGCTAATACTGCGTAGAAATTGACCTTTGACTTTGTATCTCTTACGATAGTCGTGCTATGATTTACCGCACTATTCCGTGCAGAAATCCAGTAAAGAATGTTACAACTTAAAGATCAAAGGCTGTCTGTGCTATGTCTTTTGACCTTGTATTGTTTAGCTCCAAACTCAGAAGATGCCGGGAGCAATTTGAAAAGTCTCTTGTAGATGTCACAACAGCCACAGGCATCCCTGAATACATTCTGTCTGCTCTGGAAAATGGTGAAAGGCAACCAACAGGTGATGAAGTTTTGATATTTGCTGACTATTACCTGTGTGATTACCAGTTTTTTATTTCTAACGAGCGAGTAGCTTCGTTTGATCAAACAGAAACTTTGTTCCGAAGATATGGAGAAGAATTTTCAAAAGAAGACCGATGGGCAGTACAAGAATTCTTATTCTTATGTGAGTGCGAAGAGTTTTTGTTGAAACTGATTCCAACCAATACTTGTAGTCCTTTTAGCTTTATTAAGAGAGGCAACAATTACAGAGAACAAGGAAAAGAAGCGGCAAATGCACTCAGAAAACATTTAGGGTATGCCTCGAATGAAGTCCCCATGAATATTTATGAAGATTTTCGATCTTTGGGGTTTCATATATTTCGTCGCCAGTTGGGTAACTCAAACATCTCTGGTTTATTCATCAAACATCCTATAGCAGGCAAGTGTATATTAGTTAACTATAGTGAAGATGTTTATCGGCAGAGATTTACTGCTGCTCATGAATCGGCTCATGGGATTTTGGATGACGATCAGGAATTTGTCATTTCTTTAAAAACAGACAAAAAGAATTTAGTTGAAGTCAGAGCTAACAAATTTGCAGCCGATTATTTAATGCCACCAGAATTTCTCCAGAAAATTCCAGATTTTCGAGCTTGGACTTCTGAAAAAGCTATCAAATGGGCAAGTGAACTTAAGGTCAGTACAGAAGCGTTAGCTAATGCCTTAAAAAGCGCCAATTTTATATCTGAAGATGTTGAAAAACAAATAAAAGCCGTGAGAGTTCCAAGATATTTGAAAGTTGATCCAGAACTGCCTGAAAGTCTCTCATTAGGTTCTCGTCAACGTCGGCAAGAGCTACTAAAAATAGGTTTGTCAAATTTCTATGTTGGGCTTTGCTTTGACGTATATGAACAGGGTTTTATTTCAGCAGGTCGAGTGGCGGAAATGCTTCTAGTTAGCAAATATGAATTAACAGAAATAGCAAGTATCTACGGGAGAACTATTAGGTATGGGGATTGATCCATCAAATTTTCATAAATATAACGTTATAGATACTTGTGCTATTTGGAATATTCTTTCCTCTAAACTTCTGTATACAACGGCTAACAATGCTGGATGCCAATTCTGTTGTACATATTTTGTTTATTATGAGTGCCTATACAAGCCACGTAAAAATCCGAAGCAGACAGAGATAGAATTGCAAAATCGTTTTCGTCATGAATACGAAAATGGAAAATTCAAATATTATCATTTAACTATTGAAGACCTTCAAGATGTAGAAGTTCTTCAGGTAAGAAAGAAAAAAGATAAAGGGGAACTTGCATCTATTGCTTTTGCAAAGAAGACCCGTCAAGCTTTTATCACAGACGATAGAGGAGCTAGAATAGAAGCTGCTAAGAGCATGGATAGTAAAATGGTACAGACCACACCTCATTTACTAGCTTGGCTGATATTTATCAACTATTTGAGCGATAGTGACTTGCAAACAATAATCGGCGAGCATAAAAAATCTGATAGACCACTTGAAAAACACTTCTTAGATGCATACAAAATAGTTTTGGAATATAGATTAATAGCTTTAAGCCCTAAAATTACCGAATGAAATCAAAAATTATTTCTATCAATGGCCTCTTCAAACTCTTTTAAAGCTTGTACAGTTCCTACTTGCCAAGCTCGTTCAACTGTAGCGGCAATAATTTGAGTTAGAGGAATATTTGGAAAGTTAGGACTGCGCTCGGATTCGATGTAATGTCCATCGCTGAGTAAATAAATCCTCAGCTTTTTACTATCGTAAATCCATAGTTCTGGAACTGCGATCGCTTCATAAGCATCAAGAGTTGTTTTTGATGTCACATCTGTTTCAATTGCTAAATCAGGAGGCGGATCGTTTGGTTCTAGTTTGCGACGACCAATCATTCTTTGGTAATTCTGGATGTAGAAACAAGCATCTGGTTCTACCCCTGCTATATTTTCCCGCTTGAAGGTGGTTGAACCGAAGGGTTCATAACTTTTTCCGGCGATCTTCAACAAGATTTTTACAATATCCGAAATTAAGTCCTTTGATTTTTCGTGTTCGGGTAGAGGAACCAGAATTTCTAACGTAGACTTGCTATAAGCAACTCGTAGCGATCGCTTTTCGCCCAGTTCTTGCAAAATAGACTCAAATTCCTCCCAACTCATATCCTGGATACTGACTGTACTACCAGGCGCTAACCGCATTTGGCTAACAGGTTTAATAACAAGGGATACAGCAGTCATAAGCATTTTCCTTATAAAGGAACTATTCTGAAACTTGAGGCTGGATTAGCTTTAGCGTAACCTAATCAGATCGCTTGCAGGCTAGTTGCAAAATTTTCCTCCATTCCCTAAACTCTTTTTCTCTACGTACCAGCATTTGATAAGTTAGTACATAATCTGAAACAATAACAGTTAATACAAAGAGGGGATTACGTTGAGTCAAAATCCAGATGCCATAGCCCCCCACGGCGGACAGTTGGTTAACCGTATCGCCACACCAGAACAAAGAGCAGAGTTTCTCTCAAAAGCAGACTTTTTGCCGCGAGTGGAACTAGACGATCGCGCCGTTTCGGATGTTGAAATGATTGCGATCGGTGCTTTTAGTCCGCTGACGGGTTTTATGAACCAAGAAGACTACGATCGCACTGTGACAGAAATGCGATTAGCTAACGGTCTTGTGTGGTCAATCCCGATTACACTATCGGTAAGCGAAGAAGTAGCTTCCCCGTTACAAGAAGGCAGCTTAATCCGTCTGGATAACTCCAGAGGCGAATTTATCGGAGTTTTGCAACTCACGCAAAAGTATAACTACGACAAAACCCGCGAAGCAATCAAAGTCTACCGCACTGATGATGTCAAACATCCCGGCGTGCAGGTACTCTATAACCAAGGTACTGTACATCTGGCGGGTGATATTTGGTTGTTGCAACGCGAACCTCATCCCCAGTTTCCCACTTACCAAATCGATCCAGCTGCCTCACGGCAACTATTTCAAGACAAGGGTTGGAAAACTATCGTCGGCTTTCAAACTCGCAACCCCATCCATCGCGCTCATGAATATATTCAAAAGTGCGCTTTAGAAATTGTTGATGGTTTATTTTTGCACCCATTAGTCGGAGCGACAAAAGAAGATGATATCGCCGCTGACGTGCGAATGCGCTGTTATGAAATTTTGCTGGAACATTATTACCCATTAGATCGGGTAGCTCTGGCAATCAATCCCGCCGCAATGCGTTATGCTGGGCCTCGTGAGGCCATATTCCATGCTTTAGTCCGCAAAAACTACGGCTGTACTCACTTTATCGTCGGACGAGATCATGCTGGTGTCGGTGACTATTACGGCACTTACGACGCTCAATATATCTTTGATGAATTTGAACCAAGTGAATTAGGCATTGTGCCGATGAAATTTGAACACGCTTTTTACTGCACGCGCACTAAGCAAATGGCAACATCTAAAACCAGTCCCAGCAGGCCAGAAGAACGTATTCACCTATCAGGGACAAAAGTTAGAGAAATGCTGCGGCGCGGTGAGTTACCTCCACCAGAATTTTCTCGTCCAGAGGTAGCAGCAGAGTTGGCGCGGGCAATGCGGATAGAAGTATCGGCATAATTCGTAATTCGTAATTCGTAATTCGTAATTCGTAATTCGTAATTCAGACTCCACTGATGAATCCGCTTTCCTTGAGTCAGGAATGTGTTTTTATCTTTTTACTAACTCAAGTTAGTGACTCTGTTACCAGAAATTATGAATTATGAATGAACAATTATTTGGTCAACAAGCAAGCAGCATAAACTGTAACTTTACAATACAGAGTTCAGCCCTGTAAGCTGCTAACTGAATAGCTGAGGGCTGATAGCTAATTATGAAACGTCGCACGTTTTTAGAGAGAATTGGCTCAATACTCGCGGTATTGGGGATAACTGAAGCTGAGTGGTTGTCTTTGGGAAATCGCTATTACCAGGCTTTGGCGCAACCCAGTCCGCGTAAATTGGCATTGTTCATAGGTATTAACCAATACCCAAAAATTCCAGCCCTCAGTGGTTGTCTGACGGATGTGGAACTACAAAGAGAACTTTTGATTCATCGCTTTGGTTTTCAAGGGTCAGATATCCTAACTTTAACTGAGGAACAAGCTAGTAGGGATTTCATTGAGGCGGCTTTTTTGGATCATCTGGGTAAGCAAGCTAAACCCGATGATGTGGTCGTCTTTCACTTTAGCGGTTATGGCAGTCGTGTCAAATTGGAGACATCACCAGAGACAATGCAAAATGCTCTGGTGCCAGCTAATGCCAGTTCCAAATCACAAGATGAAAAAATAGTCAACTATATATTAGAAGAAACTCTACTGCTATTATTGCGATCGCTCCCTACAAATCGAGTCACAGCAGTATTAGATACTAGCTATTATGCGCCAACCCCAGTATTAGGATTAAAAGTTCGTGCCCTTCCAGAATCATTAGAGGCAAAGCTAGCAGCAGAAGAAGTCGACTTTCTCCAACAACTTAAAACTCAAAAGTTACCCAGCACGCCGATTGTCTTAGCAGCTACCTCAAATCCCAAGCAGTCGGCGAGGGAAGAACTCTTTTCTGGTTTTAGTGCCGGGTTATTTACTTACGCCTTGACGCAGTATTTGTGGGAATTCACCCCAACTACCAGAATTCAAGTCGCTCTCTCCTATGTAGAAAATTCTCTATCCAAATTGGGTAGCAGACAACAACCAGGGAATCTGGAAAACCTCTCTCCTGTTAGGAGAGAGGCTTTGAATTCTCCCCCTTCCCTTGTAGGGAAGGGGGCTGGGGGGTTAGGTTTGCCAGACAATATTATTGGTGCAGAAGGCGCGGTGACAGCCATTGAAGAAGACGGCAAAACAGTCCAGCTGTGGTTAGCAGGATTACCGCCACAAGTGCTGCTATACTACGGAGTTAATTCTCGATTTACCTTAGCAACAACAACAGACGAATTAGTATTGCGATCGCGGACTGGGTTAACAGCAAAAGCGCAAATTACCCAAATAGAAGGTGCAAATCCCCTACAAATCGGGCAACTTGTTCAAGAAGCAGTCCGGGTTTTACCCCGAAATATTAATTTAATAATTGCTTTGGATACTGGATTGGAAAGAATTGAGCGGGTAGACGCTACAAGTGCCTTTGCTGCATTTCCCCATGTCTCCACTGTAGTCGCAGGGGAAAAACCAGCTGATTATTTATTTGCCAAACTACAGCAAACACCAAGTCGCTATGGTTTATTTTCTCTTGGTGGCGAACTAATTTCTAATGCCACAGGGGAAGCAGGAGAAGCTGTAAAATTAACAGTGCAAAAGTTAGCGCCAAAATTATCAACCTTGTTAGCAGCCAAGTTATGGCGGCTGACAGAAAATCAAGGTTCTTCCCGCTTGGCTCTCAAGGCAACCTTAGAAATAATTAATAACATATCGCCTCGCGTCATCATGCAGCGCGAAACAGTACGAACTTTCAAAACAGAAACTTCGATTCAAAAATCACTCCCTATTCCGATTGTCCCTATCGGTAGTCGAATGCAGTATCGGGTAGAAAACCAGAGCGATCGCCCAGTATATTTAATCTTGCTAGGATTAAATAATAATCATACAGCGATCGCCTTCTATTCTTGGGACACTCCCCAAGAACCCAACACCGCGGACACTAAACCTCTGGTTAAAGAAGTCGTCATCGCTCCAGGTGAAACCCTCACCCTACCCCAAACGAATACTGCTTCCGAATGGATGATTTCAGGGCCAACTTCTGAGTGCGAACACCAACTGATTTTTAGTACAGCCCCCTTTAACGGAACTCTTGCCGCCTTGAACACTACCAAGTATTCCACAGACCAACAAGGGCCAATTGGCCCATTGTTGAATTCCTTAGAAGTTGTACAAGCCTTGCTACAAGACTTACATAACGCTAGTGCCCTCAAAACGGAGATGAACGTCACAACAGCCGATTCACATAGCTTGGATGTGAATCATTGGGCAAGTCTTAGCTTTAGTTTTCAAGTGTTGTAAGTCAGTGGGTATGAATAATTAAAGATTTGTAGCTAGTGCCTCTACTAAAGCCTGATTTTGCTCATCTGTCCCAACAGTGATGCGTAATTTATCATCTAGTCCAGGCTGCTTGAAGTAGCGGATTAAAATTCCCTGTTCCTTGAGTTTTTGATAGAGATATTCTGCGTTTCCTTCTCTTGGCTGTGCCAGCAAAAAGTTAGCTTCGGAATCCCAGATATGAAAACCTAATTGTTTCAAGTCTGTTGCTAACTTAGCCCGTGATGCTTTAATCTTGGCTACACAAGCATTTTTATAAGCTTGGTCAGTGATAGCAGCCGTACCAATTGCACAAGCGATCGCATCAATGTTATAGCTATCTTTAACCTTAAACAATCCCTGCAACAGTTTGGGATTCGCCACCCCAAAGCCCAATCGCAATCCTGCCAACGAGTACCCTTTAGATAGTGTCCGAAGCACAATGACGTTTTCGTATTCCTTAACCAAAGCCAATGCATTCTCTTCGGTAAAATCTATGTATGCTTCATCGATCGCTAAAACTCCAGGTAACTGGCTGGCTAATTTTCGCAAATCATTTGTTGCCACCACATGCCCCGATGGACTATTGGGCGACGCAATAAATGTTACTGCCCCATTAGCAGCAACTAGTTCATCCTTTGGTAAACTGTAGTCTTTGCTGTAGGGAATCTCAATAATTTCCGCCGCTTGCATTTCTGTTAATGTGCGATATAGCACGTAAGTAGGCATCGGATAAACTACCTTCTTCCCAGGTTCAGCACAGGCTCGAATTACCACACTCAACAATTCGTCACTGCCATTTCCGACAATTATCCAATCACTAGGAACTCCTAAAACTTTACTTACAGCTTCCCGGAACTCCCCCCCGAAAGGTTCTGGATACCGCCGCAACCACTCACCATCAATATTTCGTAGCACAGCTAATGCCGCAGGAGAAGGAGGATAGGGGTTCTCATTGCTGTTAAGTTTAATAATTTGTGTACCGCGTCGAGGCTGCTCACCAGGAATATAGCTAGCCATTGCATCAATATTAGAGCGAAAGTAGTTGGTCATAGGGCATGGTAAATTGGGTGGAATGTCTCCGATGGGGGTAGCTGCGACACCTCATCGCATATCTTAAGCAAATTTCAACCCGCAATTTCTGACGATATCGTTTTTTGTCATTTACATCAGAAAATACGGCTTTATAAATTACGAATTACGAATTACGAATTATGAATTATAAAAATATGCCAGATAAATGGAATCCAGAACTATACGAACGATTTCAAGCTGAAAGAAGTCGTCCATTCTATGACTTGGTAGACATGGTACATCGGCAAGAAAACTTACGAGTTCTTGATTTAGGGTGTGGAACCGGAAAGTTAACGAAATATCTGCATGAAACCTTAGCAGCACAGGAGACTTTAGGGATAGATGCTTCTGAGAAAATGCTGGAAAAGGCGCGTCAGTTTGAAGGCAATGGACTACGGTTTGAGCAAAGACGGATTGAGGAAAACCCAGGAGATGGGGAGTTTGATGTGATTTTTTCTAATGCGGCATTGCAGTGGTTGACGGGACATGAGGTTTTATTTGAGAAATTGCGGGCAAAACTGCGGCCTGGTGGACAGCTTGCCGTACAAATACCAACTATGGATAGCGAGCCAGTGCATCAGATAGCAGTTGAGACTGCACAGGAATTCAGTCAAGAATTAAGAGGATATGTGCGGCGTTTAGAGGTACTTCCCCCAGAAACATACGCCAGAATCTTTTATAAGTTGGGATTTGTCAAGCAGGAAGTCAAGCTTCAAATTTATGGACATGTTTTGCCCTCACGAGAAGCCGTGGTGGAGTGGTATCGTGGGACATTGCTAACAGCTTATGAGTCCCAACTGGATGCCCAAACCCATGAGCGATTTGTGGAACGCTATCAGCAAAAGCTATTCGAGTTGCTAGAGGATGAGCGCCCGTTCTTTTTCCCCTACAAGCGCATCTTAATGTGGGGGCGTATTTAACAAACTGAAGCTAGTTAGCTGAAAACTTTTCTGTGTATAAGTGGGCGATACTGGATTTGAACCAGTGACCCCATCCGTGTGAAGGATGTGCGCTACCCCTGTGCTAATCGCCCAAGACTTCTTATATTACCATACAGCAGTTTTCTTTTGCATGAGGCACAAAGTCACTGGTTTTGAGGCAGAAGGCAGGAGGCAGAAGGCAGGAGGCAGAAGAATAATTTGATTTGTGAATCCTTGGTTCTGTACCTCATTTAGTTGCAAAGCGCTGTAACTTATTAAATAGCAACGTAAGTTGAAATGCTAAAGGCTTAGTTGTTGCGCCTACACTTTTAACGTTATTTTTCATCGTTCCCGTATGTCACGCAAGGACTGTCAATTATGAGTGCTGGCTCAAATGAATTGCAGAAAACGACGATAGAACAATTAACCCCAAATTCGTCAGGGTGAATGCACTTTATCGCTTCTTCTACTAAAGTATGGAAAGCACAATCATTGCAGATAGTCTGAGATTTCTCCACTAAGTATAAATTTTTAAATGGTATTGCGATCGCACCTCTATCAGTTAAATGAGAATAAGTAGCGACAAAATCAAATGTTTAAATCGCGTAGAGCTAGACGAATTTGCTCGGCTCGTCTGCGGTTGACACCAAGATCGGATTCTCCCACGCGAGAAGCCGAGCGCAGATGAATGACTGACTCATTAGGAGGTAAATAAAATTCTACATCATCAACAAATTGGAAGATGCGGCTTTTAGAAAGAGCGTGGATGTAATTATCTGTTTGTTCTACAATTTCTGTACGCGGAACAACACCGATAACTTTTAGTAAGATTTCTCTAGCTGCATTGCGGTCTACATGGTAAGGAATCGGGTCGATGGCGTGTTTTTCATCTGCGTTTTGACTGACAACACAGTTGTCTGAAGCCGGACAAGAACTAAGATGACCATTATCAACTCCCAAGCTAGAGGCAGCCCAAGTAGCCCCAGGAAGTATTAAACTACTAATCAAAGTTAAGAGTATTGCAAAAGCGATACTCCGTAAGAATCGCTGCCGGAATGCTGTTAGCAGACGGGACATGATAAATTTACTCCTTTTGTTCGGTTATTTTGAGTGAGTACTGCGAATTGCTGGTTCGCTCTACAGATTATCATCTATCCAGCCACACTCTGAGTTTGGGCAATCACAATGTGGCCGCGCCGACCAGTCCCTTAGACTTCTTGCAGAAGTCGGGGAAAGGGTAAGGGGGAAAGATAAAGGTTTTGTATTTTCCCCTTCCCCTTTAACCTTTTCCCTGTTCCGACGAGAGTACAAAAAGCACTTTTGCAAGAGGTGCCTTGTGCTATTGTTGCTGCCAATAAGGGAATCAAGCCTAAAAAGTGACCAACAATTCAGATTTCCATTGACTACGAACCCAAAATCATTAACAGGGGTTGCGACTGCATTCCCTGGTGATTCCAGCTTTGACTCGGAAGAATTGGCTGGTATCGGCTTTGTTGTGGCCAATATTAGAAAGTTTGATGGTTGTAGATGAATATAGGAATAATCCAGCCTTACAGTAACGGGTTTTTAGAAGTTGTACCAGAGAGCGATTATTGGCAGATTGCAGCTATACACATCAATGGCCAAGCCTACTGCCCTACTCCTCAGCTTTATCGTTCAGAAAAAGTGGCATTAGCAAAAGCAACACAAATTTATGATTGGATAGCTGACCACGAACACCAAATCAGTGATGAGGCTTACTATTGCTCTGAATTGAAACTCATCCTCTGGCAGCAACCAAAAGTATCTTAGTTAACCAGAGAGATTGCTTGCCTTGGGCAAATCTGATAGTAGTTTTGTATTAATGTTTCAGAGTAAAGCTATAGTCCCTACCGCAAATGTGGGGATTTTAGTTTGCTGATAGGATGTGTAGGCATACCCGCCCGCTTCAGAAAGTCGTGTTAAGTCGAAGTAGCTAGGTTCTCAATACTGCTCAGGTTTTGGCTTTTTAACTCGGCATTGGGTTTTGGGTAAAGGTTAAAGGGTAAAGGTTAAAGGTTTTTTTTCCCCTTTCCCCTTCCCCTTTTCCCTTTAACCGACAAGTATTGGCTAGGCTCTGGATGCAGGGGTAACTGAAGATTCATTTCTTTAGTTTATCTAAAGTCGCATCTAAGTTATCAAATTACCTTTCTAAGATAGAAGCAGCAACTATAAGTTGCTATAGATGACTAAAACCCAATTAACAGCTAGTGGCTGCGGAGAACATAAAAATGACTAAAGCGCCGGAATCTTTAGATTTATCTGCCTACGATGCTACAGACAGAGCTTTAGATCGTGACTGTACAACCTTATCCCGTCACGTCCTGCAACAACTTCAGAGTTTTTCGCCAGATGCACAGGATTTAAGTGCGCTGATGAATCGCATCGCCCTGGCCGGGAAACTGGTTGCTCGTCGCATGAGTCGCGCTGGTTTAATGGAAGGTGTTCTGGGATTTACTGGAGAAGTTAATGTCCAAGGCGAATCCGTCAAAAAGATGGATGTCTACGCCAATGATGTATTTATCTCAGTGTTTAAGCAAAGCGGCTTAGTCTGTCGCCTCGCGTCTGAGGAAATGGAAAATCCTTATTACATCCCGGAAAATTGCCCCATTGGCCGCTATACCCTGCTGTATGACCCAATTGATGGCTCATCCAATACTGATAATAATCTCAGCTTGGGTTCCATTTTCGCCATTCGCCAACAAGAAGGAACTGATAGCGATGGCAAGGCAACTGACCTGCTCACCAACGGACGTAAGCAACTTGCTGCCGGATACATCCTGTATGGGCCCTGCACGATGCTGGTTTATACTATAGGTAAGGGCGTTCATTCCTTTGTTCTCGATCCCAGCTTAGGAGAGTTTATTCTCACAGAAGAAAATATCCGCATTCCTAACCACGGGTCTGTTTACAGTGTGAACGAAGGTAACTTCTGGCAGTGGGAAGAATCGATTCGAGAATACATTCGCTACGTTCATCGCACAGAAGGTTACAGCGCTCGTTATAGCGGCGCAATGGTGAGCGACATCCATAGAATTTTGGTTCAAGGCGGCGTGTTTCTCTACCCAGGCACAATTCAAAACCCAGAAGGAAAATTACGCTTGCTTTATGAAACGGCTCCTCTCGCCTTTTTGATTGAGCAAGCAGGCGGCCGTGCTACTACAGGACTGGTAAATATTTTGGATGTGGTGCCAAAAAAACTGCATCAACGCACGCCTTTAATTATTGGTAGCAAAGAGGATGTCGCAAAGGTGGAGTCTTTTATTCAAAACGGGCACTAGAAGACAATTCGTAATTCGTAATTCGTAATTCGTAATTCGTAGTTAGTGCTACGTAAGGGTTTTAGAGGTTTTATAAGGGTGATTTATTTACGCTGTGCTGTACTCTCATCTGCCATTAATTAAACGTTAATCATGGTGATTTAGGATTGGGAATGCAAAATAGCGCTTTTTGAAGATCAATTAAGGATTATCTCAGCTGGCCGATGCAATAAGTAATTGGCAACGCCACAATTCAAAAGTAACCATCAATATTTGATGCGTTTTGCCAAATTTACTTAGAAGCATCACTATACAGGAGTGAAATAAACTAGCTATGTCTACCAATCATCTACTAGAAATTAACCAATACGGTCAAAGTATCTGGATGGATAATTTGAGCCGTGACATTATTCAATCAGGTGAACTCAAAAACCTGGTTGAAAATCAAGGAATTTCTGGGATTACCTCTAACCCAGCGATCTTTGAAAAAGCGATCGCTGGTAACGTTATTTATGATGCCGATATCGAAGCCGGAGTTCGGGCTGGCTTACCGACATACAAAATTTACGAATCCCTAGTTTTTGCAGATATCCGTAATGCCTGTGATATATTACGCCCTGTTTATGAAGCCTCGAATAGACTAGATGGTTATGTGAGTATTGAAGTCCCGCCAACCATTGCCCATGATACTGAAGCAACCATAACCGAAGCCCGCCGCTATTTCCAAGAAATTGGTCGGGAAAATCTGATGATTAAAATTCCTGGTACAGAACCCGGATTGCCAGCAGTAGAACAGGTAATATCCGAAGGGATGAATGTTAATATTACGCTGCTGTTTTCTGTAGAAAGCTATATAAACACAGCAATGGCTTATATTCGGGGCTTAGAAAAACGGGTGGCTGAAGGTAAGGACATCAGTAAAATTGCTTCAGTCGCTAGTTTCTTCCTCAGCCGGATCGATAGCAACATTGACGGCAAGATTGATGCTAAGTTGAAAAAAGGCGTTGATGATATTTCCGTGGAAGCAAAGCTAAGAGCTGTGAAAGGAAAAGTAGCGATCGCTAACGCTAAGATTGCGTATCAAGAATACAAGAAAATCATTAGAAGCGAGCGTTGGCAAGATTTGGCAGCAAAAGGGGCTACAGTACAACGGCTACTTTGGGCTAGCACCAGTACCAAAGACCCCAACTACAGAGACGTGATGTATATCGAAGAGTTGGTCGGCCATGATACCGTCAACACCGTACCACCAGCGACGATTAAAGCTTGTGCCGATCATTGTAACGTAGGCGATCGCTTAGAAACAGATTTAGATAATGCTTACACGCTGATCGAAAACCTCAAAGATCCCGACATCAACATCGATCTCGATAACGTCATGGATGAACTGTTAGTCGATGGTATTGACAAGTTTATCCAGCCCTTCCAGTCCTTGATGAACTCTTTAGAAGACAAGATCAAGGTATTGTCACCAGTGTAGGGACTGGGGATTGAAGAAGGGAATAGGGTACAGGTTACAGGGTACAGATTATCACCTGTCACCTGTCACCTGTTACCTCTCCCCCAATCCAAAATCCAAAATCCAAAACCCAAAATCCAAAATTGTTATGGTTAGTCTGCTAGAAAATCCCTTGCGCGTTGGTCTGCAACAACAAGGGATGCCCGAACCCCAGATTATAGTCATTTTTGGCGCTTCTGGCGATCTCACCTGGCGCAAACTAGTGCCAGCACTTTACAAATTGCGGCGAGAACGGCGTATTCCCCCAGAAACGACCATTGTCGGTGTGGCACGTCGAGAATGGAGCCATGAGTACTTCCGCGAACAAATGCAAAAGGGCATGGAAGAGGCGCATCCTGATGTCGATTTAGGGGAACTCTGGCAAGATTTCTCTCAAGGTCTGTTCTATAGCCCTGGGGATATAGACAACCCCGAAGGCTACCAGAAACTAAAAAACTTATTGAGTGAATTAGACGAAAAACGGGGCACGCGAGGGAATCGCATGTTCTACCTCTCGGTTGCCCCCTCATTCTTTCCGGAAGCTATTAAGCAGCTAGGAAGCGCCGGGATGCTAGAAGATCCCTACAAACATCGTCTAGTAGTTGAAAAACCCTTTGGTCGAGACTTGGCTTCTGCCCAGAGTCTTAACCAAGTGGTACAGAAATATTGTAAAGAAAACCAAGTATACCGCATTGACCACTACTTGGGTAAAGAAACAGTCCAGAATTTGCTGGTGTTTCGCTTTGCCAATGCGATTTTTGAACCGTTGTGGAATCGTCAATTTGTTGACCACGTACAAATTACCGTGGCAGAAACCGTGGGAGTGGAAGACCGGGCTGGTTACTATGAAAGCGCCGGCGCACTACGGGATATGTTGCAAAACCATTTAATGCAACTTTACTGTCTAACGGCAATGGAAGCACCCAATGCAATGGATGCCGACAGCATCCGCACAGAAAAAGTGAAGGTACTCCAAGCTACTCGTTTAGCTGATGTTCACAATCTGTCGCGGTCAGCAGTCCGCGGTCAGTATAGTGCTGGCTGGATGAAGGGACAAGAAGTGCCAGGGTATCGGACAGAACCAGGCGTTGCTCCCAACTCCACCACACCGACCTACGTCGCCATGAAGTTTTTGGTAGATAACTGGCGCTGGAAAGGTGTTCCTTTCTACTTGCGTACTGGCAAGCGGATGCCGAAAAAAGTCAGCGAGATTGCCATTCACTTCCGCGAAGTTCCATCTCGGATGTTCCAATCTGCTGCCCAACAGACAAACGCCAATATTTTGACGATGCGGATTCAACCGAATGAAGGTATTTCCCTGCGTTTTGATGTGAAAATGCCGGGGGCAGAATTCCGTACTCGTTCCGTTGACATGGACTTTAGTTATGGTTCCTTTGGCATCCAAGCCACATCTGATGCCTACGATCGCTTATTCCTTGATTGTATGATGGGCGATCAAACATTGTTCACCCGCGCGGATGAAGTAGAAGCCGCTTGGCAGGTAGTAACGCCAGCCCTTTCCGTTTGGGATGCACCCGCCGACGCCAATACTATTCCCCAATATGAAGCTGGAACCTGGGAACCAACAGAAGCAGAATTCTTAATTAACCAGGATGGCCGTCGCTGGCGCAGACTGTAAAAAGTTAGGAGTGATGAGTTAATAGTTAGGAGTAATAAATTATGAGTTTTTGAGTTAATAATTTTAGTTATTCTAACTCCTAACTCCTAACTCCTAACTCCTAACTCCTAACTCCTAACTTACGCCTAACTGATTCACCAAACAAAGCTGACAACTCAAAACTACTATGGCTCCCCAAGCTTCTACAATTTATTCACTTCAGGCGCCAAAAGATATTTCGCTTAACGAAATAGAAGCGGAACTTAATCAAATTTGGCAAAGTTACGGCATTACTGGCGAAGACGGTGGGCTTCCTGCTGCTACTCGCGCCACAACATTTACCTTAGTGGTTTACGAACCCGAAGAAACCCAGTATCTTTTGGCTACTTTGGGATTTTACAACGGCCCGCTTGATGGAATTTTAGGGCCTCAGATGGTAGCTGCCTTGCGGCAAGTGCAGACAAAATATGCCCTGCCCGATACTGGAACAGCAACACCTGAAACTCTGGCTATCTTGAGAGAAGAATTCATCAAACGTCAAGGAAACGGCGCTGCGGGAGACAATGCTTCTATTGAACTTCCCAGCTTAAATGCCCCCAGCCCCAGAATTGCTGATGAAATTGCCCTCCGCAACCCTTGCCGCATCATCGCGCTATTTCCGATTACTGGCGAAGATGAAGGAGTTAAGGCTCAGGTTTCTGCCTATTGCCCCATCCAAAAGCAATCGTCAAGCACACTAATTTGCTGCGAATACATCACTCTCAGTGGAACTGCTGCGGCTTTAGAACGCATCGGTGGTATGATTCCAGCATTGTTAATTGGCGGCTTACCAAAGTTTCTCTGGTGGAAAGCAACACCAGACCCCAACAACACTCTATTCAAACGGCTGTCAGCTGTCTGCAATAATGTGATTGTGGATTCTTGCCGCTTTAACGAGCCAGAAAGTGACTTACTCCGCCTGCAAGAATTGGTGGACAGTGGTGTTCCCCTAGCTGACCTTAACTGGCGTCGTCTCTCAGCATGGCAGGAATTGACAGCTGAAGCTTACGACTCACCTCATCGTCGGGCTGCCCTGCGGGAAGTTGACCGAGTAACTATTGATTACGAAAAAGGCAACCCCGCACAAGCATTGCTGTTTTTGGGTTGGTTGGCAAGTCGTTTAGCATGGCAGCCAGTTTCGTATAAAAAGGAAACCGGAGATTATGACATCACTCGCATTCACTTTATTGCCCAAGACCAACGGGAAATAGAAACCGAATTAGCGGGCGTTCCCCTTGCTGATGTGGGCGATATTGCTGGCGACTTGATTGCTTTGCGCCTCAGTTCGACCAATCCGAAGGCAGACTGTGGTACAGTAATTTGCTCGGAAACTGGTGGTTGTATGCGGATGGAAACCCACGGTGGCGCTCAATCTGCCGGTCTGTTTCAACAGGTGACTTCACTTTCTGAACAAAAGGCGGAAGCATTGCTGAGTCAGCAGGTACAACGCTGGGGTCGTGAGTCACTTTTTGAAGAAAGTCTGGGAGTGACAGCGAATATTTTCAAATTAGATACAAATAGTTAGTTTCGCTTGGAAACAATAAAAGTTACCAAAATTGCGAAAATCAAACATGAACTCTTCAGATTTTTGGATATTTCAATAATCTGGAGGGTTTTTCTATTTTCTTTGGAGGCAAGAGACGCGATGAATCGCCGTCTCTACAAGAATCAATTTTTTGTATATACGGGGATTTATCGCGTTTTTGGCGATCAATAATTTTCATCAAAAAATCTTAACCGAACCGTATTGCATTAACATAGCAGGTCAATACATTGGCATAACAGGTTGATGTATTGGCATAACAGGTCGATGTATTGGCATAACAGGTCGATGTATTGGCATAACAGGTCGATGTATTGGCATAACAGATCGATGTATTAACATAGCAAGTCGATGCATTGGCATAACAAGTCGATGCATTGGCATAACAAGTCGATGTATTAACATAGCAAGTCGATGCATTGGCATAGCAGGTCGATGCATTAGCATTACAGGTCAAGACGTGGGACAGCTTTAGAAGACTTTTGTATATACCGTAGCCTTGCTTGAGAGAGGGATTTAGGGTGAGGGTTTCGATTCATGCAAGAAATCTATTGAAAGGATATGTCGTATTTACCTCCACGCTCCAAGGCGCGTTTGTAAGCAGGTCGCGTATGAATGCGCTCGACAAATTCTTTCAGCTTTGGTCGGCTCTCGACCTCTTCGGGGAGACCAGTGATTACTTCCAAGGGAAAGCTCATTTGGATATCGGCGGCGGTAAATTCATTGCCCACAAACCACGTATTTTTACGGAGTTCGTCTTCTATGTAGTCAAAGTGAAGTTTGATTTGGGGGGCGACGAATCCGCTAACCGCGCTACTGTCGCCTGCCCCGAAATTGTTCAATATCACCCACATTACTAGTGGTGGCATTGCCGAGCCTTCGGCGTAATGTAGCCAATACTTGTAGCGCAGATACTCTGGCGTACCGGATGCTGGGACTAGCCGACCATTACCATAGCGCTCGATTAGGTATTCGATAATTGCACCCGACTCAGCGATCGTCAAGTCTGCATCTGTAATTACTGGTGACTTGCCGAGGGGATGAACTTGGCGTAGCGACTCTGGTGCCATCATCGTCTTGGCATCGCGTTCATAGAACTCGATCTCGTATTCGATACCTAATTCTTCAAGCAACCACAGCACACGCTGCGATCGCGAGTTGTTAAGATGATGCACTGTTATCATAAAACGTTCCTCTTGTGGTAGCTGATTATTATCCGATCTCACCTAATCTCCAACTGTATTATTAAACAGACGTTTTTAGCCGAACTCCCCTAATTGGGTGGTTTTCTTGTTTCTAATTGGTATAAGTTTGAGTTAGTTGGTTGGAAAAACTGGTACATCTGCTTTTGCAAAAGCGACGATGGACGCACAGCCAATAGTCAAAATAGTTGCTGCATAAAAACCTAGTTTGTTTCATTTATGGCTTTAGTTATTGCCGGGGAACGTAGTGGGGTGGGTAAGACAACAGTCACGCTCACCCTTTTAGCATCTTTACGCCGTCGCGATCGCTTGGTACAATCTTTTAAGGTAGGGCCAGACTACATCGATCCGATGTTTCATCAACACGTAACTGGTCGTGCTTGTCGCAATTTAGACCCTGTGCTGACTTCTGAAGCCTACGTTCAGCAATGTTTTGCCCGTCATAGTCAACTGAGTGAATATGCCCTCGTGGAAGGGGTGATGGGGTTGTTTGATGGAGTGAAGGAGGGAGCAGGGGAGCAGGGGAGCAGGGGAGCAGAGGAGAAGAACAATGCTCAATGCCTAACTGATTTTGCAAGTACGGCACATATTGCGCGGCTGTTAGATTTGCCTGTGGTGTTGGTGATTGATTGCAGTCGTTTATCTGGTTCTGTAGCTGCGATCGCTCACGGCTATCGATCTTTTGATCCCCGAATTAAAATAGCTGGAGTAGTATTAAATCGCGTCGGGAGCGATCGCCATCTCTCTCTCCTCAAAGATTCTCTAGAACCCTTGCAATTACCAATTCTGGGCGTACTGCGCCGTCAAGATAACATCACAATTCCCGATCGCCATCTGGGTTTAGTACCCACAGCCGAACTTCCCGAACTCAACGCTTTAATCGATCGCCTCGCCGATTTAGGAGATAGTTGCTTCGACTGGCAACGTTTATTACCTTTGTTAAAATCAGAACCCCTTTTTCCCTCTGCTTCAGCCTCCCTATCTCCCTCATCCCTAGTTAGGATTGCAGTAGCCCGCGATCGCGCTTTTAATTTTTATTACCAAGATAATCTCGATTTGCTGCAAGAACTTGGTGCAGAATTGGTTTTCTGGAGTCCTTTAGAAGATGCTGACATACCAAAAGATATTCAGGGAATGTATTTTGGCGGTGGTTTCCCGGAAGTTTTTGCCCAGCAACTAGCAGAAAATTCTAGCGTTCGTCATGCAGTGAAAACGGCAATACTTAAAGGAATGCCTACAGTTGCCGAATGCGGCGGATTGATGTATTTGTGCGAGCAAATTATCGATTTTGAGGGTAAATCTTGGTCAATGGCGGGAGTGCTACCAACATCTGCGGTGATGGGTGGACGTTTAACTTTGGGCTATCGTCGTGCTGTAGCTTTACAAGATAATTTGTTAGTTAAAGCAAATACAATTGTTTACGGACATGAGTTTCATCGTTCCCATTTAACCTTAACTCCCACTCAGCCCCTATTTGAAACCTCTCGCTACGATTGCGAAGAAAATATGGGATGCGAAGGATGGGGTTTACCTGCAAATATTCATGCTTCTTATGTTCATCAGCATTGGGGAGAAAGTAGAGAAATTCCCCAGCAGTTTCTTAAAGAATGTCTAAAAGTAGCATCTTCAAAAACGTGAATTTAAGAGGATGTTTTAAAAGTATTTATCTGTAACATTAGGCACTTTTGATCCCCCCTAACCCCCCTTAAAAAAGCTATCCATTACCCGCATCTTTCT